>OMWF01000041.1 GCA_900314665.1 uncultured Actinomycetes bacterium | reverse complement strand
TGCCCTTCTCCCCGTGCCTACTGCTGGATTTTGAGAATCGCGGCGCGCAGCTCGTCCTCGATGCGCTGCATCTCCGCCTCGGCTTGCTGGCGCTTGGCACGGCCCTCCTGCTGTACCTGGACAACCTCGTCAAACGTCTTGATGAGCTGCTCGTTAGTGTGTTTGAGGGTTTCGATGTCCACCACGCCGCGCTCGGTCTCGCGGGCGATGTCCACCGTGGTCTGATGCAGCATGTCGGCGTTCTTGCGAAGCAGCTCGTTGGTCATGTCGGTGACCGCCCGCTGCGCCTTGACCGCCTCGGTGGAGTTCTGGATGCCAAGCGCCAGCACCATCTGGCCCTTCCACAGCGGGATGGTATTGACGATGGTGGTCTGGATCTTCTCGACCATCACCGTCTCGCTGTTCTGCACGAGCCTGATCTGCGGCGCGGTCTGCAGGGCGATGGTGCGGGTGAGCTGCAAGTCTGAGATCTTCTTCTCAAAGCGGTCGCACTGGGCGGCCAGGTCCTGCGCGGCCTGGGCGTCCTCGGCTCGGCCCGACGTCTGCGCCTTGGCCACCAGCTTGGCCAGCTCGCCCTCGCGAATCTCCTGCAGGCGCTTCTTGCCGGCCAGGATGTACATCGAGAGCTCCTTGAAGTACTCGAGGTTCATGTCGTAGAGCTTGTCGAGCATGGCCGAGTCCTTCATCAGCTTCATCTGATGCGTCTGCAGCACCTTGACGGTCTTGTCGATGTTGCCCTCTACCTGGTCGTACTTGGCGCGCAGCCCCTCCAGCTTGTTGGCTTTGCGCTTGAAGAGCCCGCGCAGGCCCTTCTCGTCCTCAAGGTCAAAGCCCCGCAGCTCGGTGACCACGCTGGCGAGCATGTCGCCGACCTCGCCCAGGTCCTGCGTGCGCACGCTGTTGAGCGCCGTGTCCGAGAAGTCGGCCATCTTCTTCTGGGCGCCGACCCCGTACTGCAGGATGGCGTTGGTGTTGTGGACGTCAATCTGTTTGGAGAAGGCGTCTACCTGTTTGAGTTCCTCCGAAGAAAGCTGGGTGATGGCCTCGTCGAGCTCCGAGGAAGCGCTGCCTGCCCCGGCCAGGTCCTGGCTAAGGGGGCTGGCAGGTGTCGAAGGCTGCTGGTCGTCGGGGGTGTCGGCGCCAAAGGTAAGCGTGATTCCGTCACTCATGGTTGTCTCCCTCGTTCTTGGTAAAGGGGCTGTCAGTCAAACCTTCTTGTGCCAGTATCGCATTGAGGACCGAGATATCGGTCGACACGTCCCAGATCATCTCCTGAAACAGCGAGTCATGCAGCTTGGCAAAGGCGTGGATAAGCGTGTCGAACGTGTTCTCAATTTCTCGCCGAGAAGCACCAATGCTCTCAGTCTGCAGGGGCTGCGCTGCCAGCTCGGCATATGTGTCTTCCAGCTTGAGCGCCAGCGGGAGGTAGTAGTCCACCATGCGGTCCAGGTCCTCGATGGTGTCCGGGTCCTGCTGGGCGCGGTTCAGGATGGTGGCTGCCAGCAGATGCAGGGTCTTGACCTTCTTCTGAGTCTCCTCTGAGCTCAGGGAGGGGATTGCGGAGTGAATCCGCCGCAGCAGCGCGTAGCCGTCGTCTATCCGCTGGCGCTCGCCGGCTGTGAGTGGGCGGGGCCCCTCCTCGGCTTGGGCAGCGGCCTGCTGCTGGCGCTCCTGCTCCTGCTGGCGGGCACGCTCGGCCTCTTGCTCCCGCTGCCGGCGTTGGCGGGCGAGCTCTGCCTCCTGCCTCTGATGGACGGCGTAAGAGGCATCGGTGAGATACAAGACCTGCTGGTCGTCGTCCAGATGGGCCTGCTTGAGCAGATGCCGCTTGGCCATCTTGGAGAGGTCTTTGGTGATGTATTTGGCGGAGCGGTGGGTGCGATTTGCGAGCGCTGCTACGGGAATCGCCTCGGTCATGCCAATGAGCTGGCGGTATTGGTCAAAGCGGCTGGCTAGGGCATGATGCTTGCCGCCGACAAAGGCCAGCCCGATACCGGCGGCAGCCGTAATCAGCGAGACCAGACCGCCAACGCCAATCAAAGCTGAGCCCGTCAAGGCAGCGCTGACGGCCGAGAAGATCCCGACGCCTCCAAAGACGGCAGCCAGTATGATGCCGCTGACGATCATCCCGAGCCCCGCAAGCTTTGGGCCGCCGCTGTCGCCGTAGCGGGCCGCCGCAGCGAGCGCTGTCTGGTACTGCTGGGCTTCGGCGCGGGCCTGCTCGGCCGCGGCGCGCTGGCGCTCGGCTGCCTGCGCTCGGGCCTGCTCGGCGGCGACGCGCTGATGCTCGGCTGCTTCGGCGCGGGCTTGCTCGGCCGCCTGTGCGATGCCGTCGCCGAGGGCGGAGGCGGCAGCCTCCACGCCTCTGACTGCGCTGCTCCCAATTTCATAGGCGGCAGGCCCCACGCTTCTGGCGGTGGCGGCGACGCCTTGTATCACCATCTCTTGGATTTTGCTGAAGTCGCCGCGTTCCAGAGCATCCTGCACTTCATCGGCTATCTGGTCGGCTTTGTATTCCTGGTGCGCCACATGCCCTCTTCCCTGGTCTTGTCGCTTGCCATCGCATCTGTCGACCCATGGTACCGTGTCGCCTAAACGGAGACGTAACGCACGCGAGGAAGTTGCACAACCATCAGGCGGCGCTACTCCCATGACTTCCAGACATCGGGCTGGTAGCCGACGGTGGCCAGCCTGCCGTTGCGCACGATCGGCTGGGCTAAGACCTGCTGATTCTCTAGCAGTCGGTCAAACTTCTGGGAATCGGCCAGGTAGGCGAGCAGCGCAACCGTGTCCTGGTCCTTTGCCTTAGGGTCGATGAGGGCGTCAAGGCTTCCCACCGCGCGGCGCACCGACTCAAGCTCGCCCTTGCTCATCTCTTTTTGCTTGAGGTCGATGAACTGGAACGCTATCCGGCGCTCCTTGAAGTAGCGCTGGGCCTTCTTGGTGTCGAAGCTTTTGCTGGTGCCAAAGATCTGGATGTTCATGTTGCTCCCTGCTGGGGCGATGGCTACGCGGTGCGGACGCTGTATATACTGCTTGCTTTATCACCTTATGAAAAGAGGCGGGAGCCGCTTTTCAGCGGCCCCCGCCTGAATGCGGTCTGATGGCCTGGAGGTGCCGAGGCTAGCAGGTGACTTCGCCGGCAGGCAGGTTGTGCTTCTCCCAGTACTCCTTGGAGGCCTGGTCGACAGCCTGGCTGATCCAATCGTAGACGCCAGGGAAGGTCGACAAGGACAAGCCCTGCGAGGCGCCGATCATGGTGTGCGAGGGCCCATACTCCTCGCAAGCGCGCCGCGCCTGGGCAAGGCAGACATCGTAGGTGGAACCTTCGAAGTCCACGGAGCTGGAGTCGATGCCGCCAAAGAAGGTGATCTTGTCGCCATACTCTTTGATCAGCTTGGGAATGTTGTTGGTAGTCATGACGCCCTGCCAAATGTCGATTCCCACGTCGATCATATGCGGTACGAGCGGCTCGCAGTAGGAGTCGGAGTGATGCATGATCAGCTTGACGCCGCGCTCCTTCCAATGGCCGTAAATCAGCTTGTACGGCTCGTAGAAGAACTCCTCCCACATATCGACGCTCATCATGAGCGATTCCTGGGTGCCCCAGTCGTCGTGGTGGAACATGGCGTCGGGATGGATGTGGTCGATGGTGACGTCGGCAAGCTCCAGCTCCCACTCGGTGAGGTACTTGATGAGCTCATGCATCTCGTCGGGGTTCTCGTACAGGGCGATCATCGCGTTGGAGATCTCCATGAGGTAATGGCACATCTCCCAGATGCCGGGGGCGCAGAAGGGCATGACCCACTTCTCGTTGCGGTCCACCGACTCGGCTTGCTTCATGCAAGCTTCCCACTCTTCCTCGGGGAATTGCAGCGTGGGGGCCTTAACGTACTCCTTCCAGTTCTCGATGTCCTTGATGACGATCTTGTCGGGAGTGTGGACGGGGAAGGCGCCGGGCTGACCCTCGGCCCAAGACTCGGTCACACCCCAGCAGTTGACCTTGTTGAGCTCGCCGGGCTTAGGCTTGCCCCAGTGGCTCATGACAGGGGTGAAGATCAACTGGAACGGCTCCCATTGATTGACAAAATGGTCAGGCCTGCCGCCGTTCTCGATGCCCTTACGGCATTC
>OMWF01000098.1 GCA_900314665.1 uncultured Actinomycetes bacterium | reverse complement strand
GCACAGGCCCCTTGCGGGGCCCGCGTCAGCGTCGCTGTTCGAAGGGAAGTCAACCGAGAAAACCGGTTGACAAAACCATAGGAACACTCCCCTTTCCATTGCCGTGCATATGACATGAGCTCCTGTTGGGCACGGCGCGCGCAGCGGTTCTCCCCATCGATACCACCTGGTTAGCTGCAGATACCCGACGATGCAATCTGCGTGCCAGATTGCAGTCGCCGCTGTCAGCCAAGTCCTGAGCTGCGATTCCCAGGCTCCGTGCTCCCCCGCTCCGCATTCTAGGAGCGCTCGCATTGGCCTATCTGCCAACGACCTCAAGGAGGGTGGCTTGAGGGCGAGAAGCCAGCACCCGTGCCGCAGCGTGCAGCATGGGTGCATTGCCTTTCGAGAAGACCGAGGGTCGTGCCGTCCCGGCCTAGAGCACGAGGCAGTCGTAGCGCACAGACTTGCCGGAAATCGAATAGCTGGGCTTTTTGCCAGCCAGATACGGGCCCTTGAGCGGACGTTTGATGATCACCTTGCGCGGGTGGGCGTCAAGCGCGGCTTGGAGCAGCTCATCCTCGTTGTCACAGGGACGCTCGAGGCGGTGCAGAAGCTGGAACTTCTTCTTGACTGAGGCGCTCTTGCGACGCTCCGGGAACATCGGGTCGAGCAGGACCACGTCGACCGGCTTGGAAAGCGCCTGCAGCGCCGCGATGCTGTCGCCTTCAAGAAGGGTCATCCTGCTTGCCGCCGAGTCGAGCTGTGGCAGCTCCCGGGCACGACGCAGCGCGTCGGCGGCGAGCGCCGCGATGACCGGGTCGCGCTCATAGAGCGTGACCTCAAAGCCCGCTGCCGCAAGCAGCAGCGCGTCCGACCCAAACCCTGCGGTGGCGTCCATGGCGCGCAGGCCATGGGGGCCGGCCTTGAGCTTGGCGGCCCTCACCAGGAGCTCGCGCTGCACCTTGCCCGGGACTGCCCGGCGGGCGAGGCTCGAGAGGTCGGGCTGCAGGCGCATCGTGCCGTCGGTCAGGGTAAGGCCGCTGTCATCGAGCAGAAGCAGCAGTTCAGGGGCGCCTGCGTCCTTGTCCGGCACTTCTCGCAAAAGGGGCACGCCCAGGTGAGCAGCCAGGCTCTGCGCCGCCGGCTGGAAGCCCTCGCCGACGGCGACCACTGCGATGCGCTGCCGCGTCGGCTTTATCTCCTGATCCGCCGGCATGTCCGCCCCCTCGGTCCGAGTTGTCCTGCCACCATGCTACCGCTGTGGGCAGGCGATGCCGACGGCGCGTTCCCGTCAGGCGGCCTGCCGCCGCATGGAGCGCCTGCAGATCACCGCCCTCCACGCAGCATGGCCGCCGAACGCCAGCCGCGGGCACCGCATCACACGCGGCGTGGCAGCCGAACGCCGGCTGCGAGTCCCGCGTCTCGCGCGGCACAGCCGCCCCGCCGCGAGCTCCGTGCGACCACAGAGACGGCGAACCGACCGCACTTTACACGTCCCGCGTCTTTGCACAGCCTGGGATGCAGGGATTGCGGCGATTGCAGCGCGCACAGCCCTGAGTGGGCGTATAACATTAGTTTTGGTATCTCAAATCCATAACGGTTGGCTGCTGCCAATGCCGATACCGGCGGCCAGCTTGCGCAAGGAGGTTCCCCCGATGATCTACGACAACGTGCTCGATGCCATGGGAGGCACCCCGCTCATCCGCCTCAACCGCATGCAGCCGGCCGGCGCAGCGCAGATCCTGGTCAAATACGAGGGCGTCAACGTGGGAGGCAGCATCAAGACCCGGGTCGCTGCCATGATGCTCGATGAGGCCGAGGCCCGCGGGGACGTCGGCCCGGACAGCATCATCGTAGAGCCTACCAGCGGAAACCAGGGCATTGGCCTAGCCCTGGTGGCAGCTGTGCGCGGTTACAAAGCCCGCATCATCATGCCGGACTCAGTGAGTTTGGAGCGTCGCAAGCTGGTGCACCATTACGGCGCCGAGGTGGTTATCGTCCACGACGAGGGCGACATCGGCAAGGCCATCGACGAGTGCATAGAAATCGCCGACCGCATGGCCGCCGAAGACCCGCACGTCTATGTGCCCCAGCAGTTTAAGAACATCGACAACGTGCGCGCCCACCGCAACCATACCGCGCTCGAAATCGCCCAGGACGCCGGCTGCCACATCCACGGCTTTTGCAGCGGCATCGGGACCGGCGGCACCATCACCGGCGTGGGTCAGACCTTGAAGCGCCTTTACCCCGACATCGAGATCTGGGCGGTGGAGCCCGAGCACGCCGCCATCCTCTCCGGCGGAAGCGTGGGCACCCACCTGCAGATGGGCATCGGCGACGGCATCATCCCGGATATTCTCGATAAGCAGGTCTACGACGACATCTGCATCATCTCCGACGAGGAAGCGATCGAGACCGCCCGCGACCTCGCCCGACTGGAAGGCCTGATGGTGGGCATCTCGAGCGGCACCAACGTGGCCGCCGCCAAGCGGCTGGCAACCAAGCTGGGGCCGAGCAAGACCGTGGTCACCATACTGCCCGACACCGGCGAGCGCTACTACTCGACCCCGCTCTTCAAGGACGAATAGGGGCAGAAGCCGCCTCCCGCCAAGCCTCAGAGCAGCCGCTGGTTAAGCGCCGAGACCCCGCCGACTCGCAGCCAGTCTGCTGTCTGGGCGCAGTCAACTGACCGTTAGAGCGTGGTCGATCTATGGTCAAGCCGTAGTCGGAGCAGTGCCAAGGCGCCGTCGCGTTCCGCCCAGGTTGCTGGTCGGCTGGCCGTTGAAGCAGGGTCGATTCAGCGTCACATTTGTCCACCGACAAACGCTCGCGCCTCGTTCATACTTACTCCCATGAAGATTGTCGTCTGCAACGAGAGTGCCCTTCACTTCTGGAGTCTCCCAGAGGAGAGACGAGCACGGGCTGTTCTGTCCACCTCGCACGACCTCGCGGATGCAGGAAGCTCCGCAAAGATAATCGCCAGCGTCGATCCCGAGCTGATGGGGCTCGGGGACTACCCCCTGCACGTATTGGTGTCAAGCGACAACGCCCGAGGCAAGTCAAAGAACTGTCTGAGCCACATATACTCTCGGCCACTGCCTGCCGGGTCCCTCTATAGGCTGGCCAACGACGTCTATATAACGTCGCCAGAGCTGACCTATTTCCAGATGGGCGGTTCCGTCCCCGTCATCGAGCTCGTCATGTTTGGCATGCAGATCTGCGGGACCTATGCGCTCGACCCCCTCGCGCCCGCAGGCTACCGCGACCATATCGAGCCATTGACAAGCACTGATCGCCTGCGGCGATTCGAGAGCCAATTGCAGCGCCTCAACCCGAGGAGCCCCTCGGTTAACGCACTACGCTGGGTCACAGACGGATCCGCCTCGCCGATGGAGACTGCGGTCTTTCTCTCTCTGTGCCTGCCCCCGCTATACGGAGGCTACGGCTTTCCCGTGCCGCAGCTCAACCAAAAGATTGCCTTGGGCAATGAAGCTGCAAAGATGGCCCTGCAGCGTAGCATCACCCCGGACATGACCTGGCCCGACCGCATGGTCTGCGTCGAATATGACAGCGACCTGCATGCGACCAGCTCGGGCATCGCGCGCGACGCCCGCCGCAGAAGCACCCTGGGATACCTCGGCTACCAGGTCCTTACTGTTACCAAGGAGCAGGTGAGAAACCCATGGCAATTCCATGACGTCGCCCTGCAGCTCTCGGCGCTTCTCGGTAAGCGTCTATACAACCGAAAACCAGGGTGGGAGGAAAAGCGCAGGCTGCTCCGCTCGCAACTCTTCCCCTGGAAGTCATGGGACCAGGGTCTGTGAAGCGGATAGCCCAGTCGTGCGCTGAAATCCTGAGAGTCTGAGGATGGGGTCTGATGCAAATGTAACAAAACGCGAAGTTTTAGCCCCATAAACCGATTCCCATGATGCAAATGTAACAAAACGCGAAGTTTTTCGTTCCTGAGCACCTGGGAAGGACTCTGCCGAGGGTGCACGGCAGAACAAATCCTGGGGTTTTGTTGAGATCCGCCTCGAGGCTTCACGTCGGGCGTGAGAAAAACTTCGCGTTTTGTTGCATTTGCAGCACAGCGAGAGCTCGTGGAGCTCAAAACTTCGCGTTTTGTTACATTTGCAGCACGGACGAACGTCTCCAGGGAAAGACTCTTGATACTTTATTGTATTTACAACGCACAGAAGAGCTCAGGAGACTCCGCATGAGAGGCAGCAAGCTTTCTGTTGCGCCTGCAATGCAACCAGGCACACCGAGACCTCCGAGGGGAACCCGGGACCCCCGCAGGGGTTCCGTCCCGTCCTGCTAGTCCAGCACCCGAGCGGTGGAGAACAGGTCCGCGCACTCCTCGATGGCCGCCTTCCTCCCCGAAAAGTCCTGGTGGGCGTAGAGCACGGCACCGTCCGCGTCTTCTACCAGCGTGTATCCAGCGATTCCGCTCTTCTCGCGATAGGGCTTTGACATGCCGCCGTCGATGATGAGCAGCTTACCCCCGGCTTTGACCGGATCTTCCCCGTCCTTGGCCTTGACCGGTACATGCCCGCACACGATGCGCGAACGCTCCGGGTCCATCCCAAAGTCTCGGAAGATCTCTGCCAGCACCTCTGGGTCCTCATACAGCTGGTAGAAGGGGTTTTTGACCTCTTTGCGGGCCGCCTTGTCAGCGATGTAGTAGATCTCGAACGTGGCCATCTTGCTCTTGGCAAAGAGCGGCGAGCCCTGGCCCAGCCAGAGGTACCAGAGCAGGTCGGCGCCGCGCTTCCTGGCCTCGGGATCAGTGGCGGCGAAGGCGTCGCGCACGTAGCCGTCGACCGCGTCGAAGAGCGCCTTGCCCCGATAGGTCTGCCCAAAGAGCGCGACCTCCTTGAGCGACCCATCAGGGTTGAGCGGCACGCAGGCATGAAAGAGCAGGTCGTCGCCGGCAACCAGGTAGAGGCTGCCACGGTCGAGCAAGGAGCGCACATGCCGCTGCAGCTTATCGCACCCTATGAACGCCTGCTCGAGCGCGTGCAGGACAGCCTCCTCCTCAGGCGTGAGGCGATAGGGGTCGGACGGGTCGACCGTGGGAAAGACCGTGTCGGTGAGCTCGTAGGCGGCGCCGTCCACCGCCACCGTGCCCCGGTCAAAGTCAATGGCGCCCAGCAGCTTGCGGTCGGCCAGCCCAAACGAGGGGTTCTCGTCGATGAGCCGGGCCTCCGCCTTGAACTGGATGATGGCCATGGCCTTCTGCACCTTGATGGTGCGCTCCAGGTCGGCGGGCGACAGGTCGGGGCTTCCCTTGAGGCCAAAGGCCGTACAGGGGTCGTCCGCATAGGCGCTCATCGCAAAGTCGAACAGCGGCGAGAGGTCCATGCCGTAGGTGTCGGTGAGCACGGAGAGGTTGCCGTAACGGGCGCAGATGCGCACCACGTGGCAGACGCAGCCGGGCTGCCCGAGCGCCGCGCCCATCCACACGATGTCGTGGTTTCCCCAGGTGATGCGCGCCTCGGGGAAGCTCGCCACCTCGTCCAGAATGAGGTCGGGCGAAGGTCCCCGGTCAAAGACGTCGCCCAGCAGGTAGAGGCGCTCCACGGCCAGCAGCTGGATGGCGCGAGCCAGGGCGCAGATAAGATCGACTGCCTGCGGCAGCTGCGCCGCCTCCTCGGCCGACAGGCGCCCCTCAAGCAGCTCCTCTACCGTGGCGGTCAGCGCGCCAGGCGAGGCGGCGGCCACCTCGCCTGCGGCCCGCTCCTGCGCGTAGCGGCTCAGAAGCGTCGTCAGCTGCGCGATGAGGGAGGCCAGCAGCGCAGGCCGCTCCTTTACCCCCACCCCGTCCAGCAGGCGCGCTGTGCGCTCGCGGGGATAGCAGACAAGCGACGCCAGGCAGGCGCGGTCGGACTGCGGCAGGTCGGGAAACGCTTCGTCGACGGCCCGTCGCACCCTGCCGCACGCGCCGCGCAGAATGTGCGAGAACTCCTCGTACTCGCCGTGCGGGTCGGAGATGAGAAGCTTGACGGGGGCAAAGACGGAAGGAGCGCCTGGCTTGGCGTGCTGCGCGTGGGTCATGAGTCCTCCAGGTGAAGACGGGTCAGATAAGATGACGCCCCGTATTCTAGCAGCGCGTCGGCGCGTCCTCACACCGCTCGCAAGGCGCCGCCAGTGTGCGCCCGCTCAAGGTGCGCCATCGCGTCGGCATAGGTGGCGATGGCCGCGTAGTAGCTGCCGTACGCCATCATGTGGCCCAGGTAGCTCTGCGCGGCCAGGGCGTCGACCACCAGCAGGCCGCCGGAGATGACCAGCAGCAAGGCGGCAAAGACAAAGCGCTTGGGGAGCCTGAGCGAGAGCACCACCAGCAGCAGGGCCAGCGCAATGTACACGGTCGACCCCACGCGCAGGACAAAGGCGACATCGGGAACCAGCAGGATGACCGAGCAGCCGAGAACCACCGAGCCGGCCCACAGCAGCCACTGCCAGCGGTTGGGCGCCCCAAAGCTCGCCAGCCCCCAGGCAAAGAGCCCCAGCACCGCGAGCCGCGTCAACATCCCAAACCCAAAGCTGAAGGTCATCACCAGGTCCGAGAAGAGCGCCGCGGCCAGGCAGAGCAGCGCGATGCGGCCCGACTCCATGGGCGCCCGCCGCCACTCGTGCCCCACGAGCCAGATCGCCGAGAGCCCGATGGCCAGCTTGAAGCAGATCTCGAGCGCCGTGACGTCGGGGAAGATCCAGCGCAGGTTGGCCTCCAGCACAAACCCCACCAGCATCGCCAGCAGGCATGTCAGCGGCACGGCGTCGTAGCGGCCTCTCGCCCTGCCCTGCCTGACCGCCCGCTTGAAGCGCAGTCGCCCGGCGGCCACGCCCACCAGCAGCACCACAGCTCCAAAGACGACGCAGGGAACCGTGATGAGGATCACCGCCAGCTGCCTCCAGTCCAGGTGGAAGACGTTGGCCCGCTCAATCTGCGCCATCCGGCTCACCGCGTCGCGCCCGTCGCCCAGGCTGAGGCCGCCAGGGCTGTCCGACTGGTCGAGGTCGACCCCGTCGAGCGCCGTGAACCGGTAGGTCTGGTCCTGCCCGGCCACCAGCGTCAGCTGCTGCTCGGCGCTGCCCACGGCAGTCGAGCGCCCGCATTCCATGAGCGTCCGGTAGACCTGCACCTGCTGGTCGCTGCTCGATGAGAGCACCAGCTGGTAGTCGGCGTCGGCGGGCAGCACCAGGATGGTCTGGTGGTCGTCGCGCTCCATGTAGGGGTCGGGCGCGCCGCCGCCGGCATCCGTCACTGACACCCCGCCCCTCTCGTCGATGGTCTTGCTCCCCTGCCCAAAGAGCTCGGGGCAGGTCACGCTCACCGCGCAGTCGCCCTCGATGACAACGCGCTGGTACTCGCGCGCGTCGGTGTAGAGCCTGGTCGGGTCGTCTGTCGAGAAGAGCCATGCCAGGTAGACCTCGTTGGTGTGCTCGTGGGCGATGTTGGCGGTTCGGTTAGAGTTGCCGTTCCAAGCAGCGAAGGCGCTCCGGTTGAGCATGGAATTGGTGGCCACGTAGGCAAAGAAGTCCAGGAATCCGTTGGCCTCGTCCACGGTCTCGTCATCGTGCATGACGGGGTCGTTGGCGATGACGATGAGGTCGCGCCAAAGCGAAAGCAGCGTGGTGTCTCCCCAGGTGGCGATGGCCTTCTGCTGGAGCCGGTTGGCGTAGTCGGTGGAGGTGGGAAACAGCGCGAGCAGGTAGTACAGGACCCGGCTCAAGCCCGTGTTCATCTCCACGTTGTTCCAGCTCGGCTCGCCGGTTATCTGCTCAAAGACCTCAGACGCCGGTCCCTTTAGCTCCGCGTAGGCGGAATCGGTCTCCTGGGCGGGCGTGTAGAGCGTGGTCCCGTACCTGGTGTAGCCCCACTCGACGGGCGGCACCTGGGGAAAGATGTCCATCTTGCCCACGATGTTGAAGATGCCGGGATACTCCCCCGGGCCAGGGTTTTTGGTGGTGTTGGGCGTGGCAAAGGTGTAACAGAAGACGTCGCCGGGCAGGAACCGCCCGCTATCCAGAAGGTCGGCGGACAGGAGGTTGGCCACCGCCCCCGCCCGCGAGAAGCCCGCCGTCCACACCTTGACCCGGCCGGTGATCTGCTCGCGGTTGAGGTAGCCAAAGATGCGGTCGTAGACCATCTGGGAGGCGTTGTTGAACCCCTGGTGCCGCTCGCCGTCGCCGATCTCGAGGTTTGAGAGCCATTCGTCGCCATAGCCGATGCCGCGAATGGCCACCACCAGCAACGTGTAGGCGTCGTCACCCTCGCCAATCTGCTTGGACCCGATGACCGTGCCAATGGTTCCAGCGGTGCCGTTCTCGTCAAAGTCCTCGGTCCTCAGGCTCGAGAAGCCCGCCACCGTGAGGTAGCGGCGCACGTTGCCGTCGCTCATGCCCGTCGCCTGGGGGTTGGCTTGGATGGGGTCGAAGGCGCTCACCGCCAGTCCCATCGAAGAGCGTGCGAGCAGGTGGTTGTAGGTGCCGGCAGATGCCGAGAACCACTCGTCGTCATAGGGGAAGTCCCAGGTCACGATCTTGTCCTGAGTGGTGATGCGGTCCTCTGAGGTGATGGTGATCTGCTCGGCGCCGGCAAGCGGGGGCCGGCCGACAAGAACCGTGATTGCGAGCAGCGCCGCGGCAAGACCAAGCACCAGCCGGCATGCCCGCGCCGCACGCACGGCCTGCCGGGGGTTCTCTGCGCGCACCGCCATCTGCCGCCACCTCCCCGCCACGTCCCTGATCGCACTCGAGTACCTGCCAGACAGTATAGCGGCGCGGGCGGCGACGCCCCCTGAGGGCGCCCCGCTCTGGGAATCAGCAG
Source organism: uncultured Actinomycetes bacterium (assembly GCA_900314665.1). GTDB lineage: Bacteria > Actinomycetota > Coriobacteriia > Coriobacteriales > RUG033 > RUG033. Next base: position 309 of record OMWF01000098.1, on the reverse strand, counting down.
GCGAGCCCCAAGGCAGCAAAGAGATCCTCCATGTCGCGGATGTCTGGTTCTGGCACGGCATCCTCGACAGGGCCCGGCGACCCTGGCTGCGAGGCCCGGACGCGCCCGCCAGCTCCCGACGCCCGCCCGGCGCACCCTTTGCGCAGCAGGCGGGTGCGGGCGCACAATGGAGTGACTGAGCCGCCGCCCCCGGGCACCTGCAACAGGCAGTGCCCGAGCAGAAGGCGGATTGTAGCAACCGTACCGAGAGAGAGGCGCTCCATGGGCTCCACGAGCAAGACCAAGGTGTACATCGACGGCCAGAGCGGG
>OMWF01000097.1 GCA_900314665.1 uncultured Actinomycetes bacterium | reverse complement strand
TGGGAGACCGCTTGGGCCGGCGTGGGCCAGCCGGTGGGCAGCCACGCCAGCCCGGCAGGCCCGCAGGTCACCGTCACCCAGATGGCCCTGGTCTACAGCGCCATCGCCAACAACGGCGTCCTCATGCGCCCCTACCTGGTCAAGAACATCACCGGGCCGGCGGGCGACATCGTGAGCACCACCACGGCGCAAACCTATGCGCAGGTGGTGAGCCCGTCGGTGGCCGAGCAGGTGCGCGATGCCATGAAGGGCGTCGTCGAGGAGGGAACCGGCACCGGCGCCGCCGTCCGCGGCACCACGGTTGCCGGCAAGACCGGAACCGCCGAGGTCAGCAACTCCGTCGAGAACGCCTGGTTTGTGGGCATGGCTCCCGCCGACGACCCCAAGGTCGTGGTGGCGGTGATGCTCGAGAACGGCGGTCAGGGCGGCGCCACTGCCGCTCCCATCGCCGGAGATTTGATCGAGACCGCGCTCACGGCTAAGGGGGTGCTCTGACATGCAAAGGGCCTATCTCAGGCGTAACGGGTACGTTAGAATGACGGCTACCACGCAAAGGCCACGAATGATTCCAACCATGAGAGGCTTCGCCAACCCGTTGCGCGCATGCCCGTCAGAGTCCTTGGCGGGGCACGGATTGGCAAACACACCACAGACCACCAGGTAGGCAACGTCCGTCCCGGTGCGAACAGCAGGAAGCAAGGGAGTAAGTCGTGGAACGTAACAGGGTGTTTGGCAACCGCTACCGGATCGTAGAGCGTGCTGGCATCGGCGGCATGGCCGAGGTCTACAAGGCTACCGACGAGGTTCTGGGGCGCACCGTCGCCATCAAGGTGATGCTGCCGCAGTACGCCAGCGACCACACGTTTGCCGCCCGTTTCCGCCAGGAGGCACAGGCCGCAGCCAACCTCTCCAGCCCTTACATCGTAAGCATCTACGACTGGGGGCAGGACGGCGACACCTACTACATCGCCATGGAGTATGTGCGCGGGGTCGACCTCAAGACGGCCATCCAGGAGCGCGGCTCCATCAATCCGCGCAAGGTGGCCGAGATAGGCTCGCAGGTGTGCGCCGCGCTGTCCGTAGCCCACGCCCGCGACATCATCCACCGCGACATCAAGCCGCAAAACATCATGATCCAGCCGGACGGCAACGCCAAGGTCATGGACTTTGGCATCGCCCGCGCCGGCAACACCAACCTCACCACCACCAACTCGGTGCTGGGCACCGCCCACTACGTCTCGCCCGAGCAGGCGCAGGGCAAGCCCCTCAAGCCCTCCTCGGACCTGTACTCGCTGGGTGTCACCATGTACGAGGCGGCCACCGGCAAGCTGCCGTTTGAGGGCCCGGATGCCGTGTCCGTAGCCATGAAGCAGGTCTCCGAGCAGCCGGTTCCGCCGCGGCAGATCAACCCTAACATCGATCCCGACCTCGAGGCCATCATCATGCACGCCATGGAGAAGGACCCCGAGAGGCGCTTTGCCAGCGCCACCGAGATGCGCAACGCCCTGCGCTCCTACCTGGCGGGCGCCCCGCTGCCCTCGTGGGGCCAGTCCTATGGCGCGGCACCCACCTCGGTACTGCCCGGCAGCAACAGCTCTGACCCCACCCGCGTCATGGGCGGCACCGCCAGCCAGAGCCCTGCCACCTCGGTGCTTCCTGCCACCGGCAGTCCCACCAGCACCTTCCAGGGCGGCGGCACCCAGATGATCGACCCCGTCACCGAGAAGAAAAAGAGCCGCAAAAAAGGCGCCATCATCGCGGTGGTGGTCGTGGCAGCCATCGTGGCGGCGCTTCTCGGCTGGGGAGCCAGCGGCATCGCCGGCGGCGGCCCCTTCAGGAGCCTCTTTCAGGCCGCCGAGTCCGGCAACGTGAGCGTGCCCAACGTGGTGGGCATGACTCAGGACCAGGCCCAGACCGCCCTCACCCAGCAGGGGCTCACGCTGGGCACCGTCACCGCCCGCGAGAGCTCCACGGTCGACGCCGGCAAGGTCATCTCCCAGGACCCATCGGCGGGCGTCTCGCTGTCCCGCGGTACCAAGGTCAACATCGTCATCTCCACCGGCATGGGCCAGGTGCAGGTGCCCGACCTGAGCGGAATGTCCGCAGCCGAGGCCGAGCGGGCGCTCTCCGCAGCGGGCCTAAAGGGCAGCAACGGCGGCACCGTAGCCAGCGACTCCGTCTCGGAGAACCAGGTGGCCAGCCAGGACCCGGCCGCCGGCGTGCTGGCAGCCAAGGGCGCCACCGTCACCTACATGATCAGCAGCGGCCCCAGCACCGTGACCGTCAACGCCAGCGACTACCTGGGCAGCACCGCCTCGAGCGCCAGTAGCAAGCTCTCGGGCCTGGGCTTCTCGGTGGTTACCACGCACGAGAACAGCAGCAAGTATCCTGAGGGCACCGTCTGCGACATCAGCCCCACCGGCTCGGTCAGCAAGGGCGCCACCATCACCCTCACCATCAGTGAAGGCGCCGCCTCGGCCTCGTCCTCGGGCATCACCATCCCCAGCGTCACCGGCCAGAGCCAGTCCGACGCCACCAGCACGCTGGAGGGCCTGGGGCTCTCCGTCAGCGTCGAGCACCAGTCCTCTTCGAGCGTGTCCTCGGGCAACGTGATCGGGACCTCGCCGGGCTACGGCACCACCGTGCAGCGGGGCAGCACCGTCACTTTGGTGGTGTCCTCCGGCTCAGGCAGCGGCGGTGACAGCAAATCCGGAGGCGACGACAGCAACAATTAACGGCCGTCTCAACACCATAGAGCCTGCATAAAAGGAGCGCCCGGCACAACCGGGCGCTCCTTTGCATGACGGTGATTGACGTGGTGGCGTCGAGCTTCTCGCCTACTGCCGCTCAGGGCGGCGGAGAATCCGGGCAGGCTTGCCGCTACTCGCCAAACTCAACCTTCTCCAAGCGCTCAAAGAGCACGTCCTTGCGCGTCAGGAAGTCCCAGGGATCAAAGATCTCATCGAGCTGCTGGGAAGTAAGGGTGCAGTCCGGGTCGGCTTCCAAGTTCTGCCTGAAGGAGGGCCCGTCCACGGCCTCCTGGATGTCGCCCCACACCTTCATCGCGTTGCGCTGCACGATGACGTAGGCGTCCTCGCGGGTGATGCCGGTGTTGCAGAGCGCCAGCAGGACCTTGCTCGAGTAGAGCATGCCGCGGGTGCGGTTGAGGTTGGCGAGCATGTTCTTGGGATAGGTCTGCAGCCCGTCCAGAATCCACTCCAGCTTGCTCAGGATGTAGTCGAGCGCAGTGAAGCTGTCGACCATGGCAACGCGCTCGGCGCTTGAATGCGAGATGTCGCGCTCGTGCCACAGGGCCACGTCGTCAAAGCCCACCTGGGCATTGGCCTTGATGACGCGGGAGAGCCCGCAGACGCGCTCGGCGGTGATGGGGTTGCGCTTGTGGGGCATGGCCGAGCTGCCCTTCTGGCCCTTCTTGAACGGCTCCTCGGCCTCAAGGGTGTCGGTCTTCTGCAGGGAGCGGATCTCGGTGGCGACCTGCTCGCAGGTGGTGGCCACCAGCGCCAGGCAGGCCATTACCTGGGCGTGACGGTCGCGGCAGATGACCTGGGTGGAGAGAGGGTCGGGGGTCAGACCCAGCTTCTCGCACACGTACTGCTCGACAAAGGGGTCGATGTTTGAGTAGCTGCCCACCGCGCCGCTGATGGCGCCCACGGCGGCCACCTCGCGGGTCTGCAGGAGGCGAGTCTCGGCGCGCTTAAACGCCCAGGTCCAGCTGGCCCACTTCATGCCAAAGGTCATGGGCTCGGCGTGGATGCCATGGGTGCGGCCCACACAGAGCACGTCCTTGAACTCGAAGGCGCGGCGCTTGCAGATGCGCCCGATGCGCCGCACGTCCTCCAGGATGATGTCGATGCTCTGGGTGATCTGGTAGCAGAGCGCGGTGTCTCCCAGATCGCTCGAGGTCATGCCGTAGTGCACCCAGCGAGAAGGGCTCGGCTCGCCCTCGGGAACCTCGGCGTCGATGTACTCGGCCATGTTGGTGAGAAAGGCGATGACGTCGTGGTTGGTGGTCTTCTCGATCTCCTTGGTGCGCTCCACCGTGAAGTTGGCGTACGTGCGAATCCAAGCGGCGTCTTCCTTGGTGATGCCGATGGCCCCCAGCTCAGCCTGAGCCTCGCAGGCCAGCACCTCGATCTCGCGCCAGATATCAAACTTGTTCTGGTCGGTCCAGATATGGCCCATCTCGGGGCGGGTGTAGCGCTCGATCATATGCACGGCTCCTTTACACGGCAGATAAAACGAGGTTGCGGCAGGTCCGGTTGACGCAGGCGCCCGGTGGCACCGCGTCTGCCAGCCTGCATTGTAGTGCCCTGGGCAACGCAGGCGGGCGGCGCTCAAGCCTGTGGCGAAGGGGTCTCCTGCGAGCCGACAAGCGCGTTCAAGATCTGGCGCTCCGCCTGGTCCTGCTGAGCGATAAGCACGCAGGCCTGGCGGAAGGCGTCGGTCCCCAGGGTGCGCTGGGCAAACTGCTCCAGGAGAATCCCGTTGACACGAGCGTCGCAGAGGTCGCCTAGCTGGTCCTGGGTCCGCTTCATGCGAGCCACCACGCCTTCCACGGTCTCTCCACCCAAGACGTCGCGGTAGCGGTCGGCCACGTAGCGCAGGCGCTTGGCGTTCTTGCGCAGGTCGTGCGTGGCCTCGGCGTCCCGGTAGTCAATCTGGGCGGCATCGCGCTCGTAGGCCTCCGCCAGCTGGGTGAAGCGATTGCGCACTGCTCGCTTTGAAAGCCCCCTCTCATCCACGCAAGCCCGCCAGCAGATGTTGGAGAACTCCTGGTCAAGGTCGTCTATCAGCCTGGCAAACCGCTTTCGGCCAAAGGCGGCCAGCACTCGCTCGCACTCCTCGTCGCGCACGGTGAGAATCTCGTCGAGAAGGGACTTCTCGGGCAGCTCCGGCGGCTGGGCCGCCCACTCCTCCAGGGTCTGTGCGGGATTGGCTCCGGCATGGGCCAGCTCATCCACGATGTCGAGGTCTGGGTCGGCAGCCGCAGGCTCGGCCTCTGCCTGGGATTCGGCGGGCGGGAACTGCTTGCGCGCCTTTGCCGCCAACACGTCAAGTTCACGCAGGCGCGAGAGCTCGCGGACCACAGACCTCAGGCCCGTCTGAAGCGCCCGGTTCTGCTTGCGCCTCTGCCAGGGCTCCACAAAAGCCACCAGCGAGCGCAGGGTGCGGATCGACACCCGCAGCTGGTGAACCGTCTCCACGTCGGCCGGGTCGTCCTCAAACTCCTGAAGGCGGCGCTTGACCACCGAGAACTGCTTGAGCAGCACTGCCTCAAGGTCGACCAGAACCTGCCAGCGCTTGGCCTCGGCCCCCTGCACAAACCAAAGCAGCCTCCCCGAGCTGCGGGCAATGCCGCCTTCCTGGTCGGTTGCGCCGGGCTTGAGCTCGATACACGCCACCGCGCCCTTGCCAAACGGCAGCGTGGCGCAGCTGTACCGCTCGGCCAGCTCGCCCATGAGCGGGTCATGGCCGGCGGCGATGACCAGGAGGGCGTCCTCCGGCGTTTTGGCCGACCGGTCTTGGAGCAGGTGCTCCAGGTCATGGTTGAAAGCGTCCCCGTCCTCACCGGCAAGGGATTCCCACCGCTCAACCGGGCCGGCGCCCATCGATTGCGCGGCGATGGCGGCGGTCTCCTCGGCGCGGTCATAGGTGCTGCTCACCACGGCAACGTCAGCTGCAGGGAGCATCGGCAGCGCCTGTTCCCAGGTCACCCGAAAGGCGCGTGCGCCCGCCTCGGTAAGATGGCGGTGCTCGTCAGCCAACGCCGCCGACCGTGTTTGCGCCTGGCCATGCCTCACCAGCACCAGGTATGCGGTCATGATGTGCCCCCTTGTCATCAGGTGATGAGAGTTTGTCCGTGCAAACAGTAGCACGAGCACCGCTTGCCAGAAGACACGCGCTTAAGCCCGCAGACTGCCCAAGCTTTGCCACGAGAGCCCTCCATAACAGGCGGCCGCGGTATGCTCTGGACATAAACCAGCGCACCACCGGTGTTCAGCCCAGGGAGGAACCCTCATGTCCCAGGACATTCGCGAGCTCAAGAAAGCCGTCCGGCGTCAGGCCAATGCCGGTCGCGACAGTTTGACCGAGGAGCAAAAAGCGAGCTATTCGGCCAGGATTTGCGAGAAGCTTCTGGCCTTGCCGGCAGGTAGGACGGCGCAGACCATCGCCGTGTACCAGTGGATGAAAAACGAGGTGCGCCTCGATGTGGCCATCGATGCCTGGCGAGCCCGCGGCGCCCGGGTGTGCTTTCCCTGCTCGGTAGGCCGCCGAGTCATGTACTTCTATGACATCAAAGCAGGCGAGATGCCTGATTTCATGGTGCACCCTGGCAAGCTCTTCCCCGACGCCGACCCCGCAAAAGCCATACCAGCGAGCGAGTTTGACATGGTTGTCATCCCCGGTGTGGCCTTTGACAACCAACGCAATCGATGCGGGTACGGCGGCGGCTTCTACGATACCCTGATGGGCCAGCTGTTGGACACCGACTGCTTCCTCACCGCGGTGGCCTATGACGAGCAGTTTGTAGATGCAGTACCCACCGGCCACTTTGACCGCAAGATGCCGATGATTGTGACCCCCACCCGCATCCTCTGCGAGTAGGGGCGGAGCGCGCGCCCTGACGCATTTGTTGGGATAGGGCCTGATTCCGGACTGAGGCGCGCCGCCCCTTTGTCGCAGATGTCACGTTGGGACACGGTTTTGGGCTTACGATAGCCGACAAGCCGCCCTCTTCGCGGTGGTGACCTGGGGTTTTCTCGGCAGGAAGCCCTTGAAGGCGCATCAGAGCATGTCCTAATGTGACATCTGCGACAAAGGTCTGGGGCAAAGCTCCGGAATCGTAGCCCAACGCGACATCTGCGACAGGGACCGGCTTCCCGCCCGCCCTCGCACGCTCCACGCGGCCCGACCTCACCCATCCAGCGGCAG
>OMWF01000192.1 GCA_900314665.1 uncultured Actinomycetes bacterium | reverse complement strand
GTGTGCTGGCAGCATACCCCGACCTGCGCAAGGGGCTCTGCCTACCCGCGCTTCTCCTGCCTGAGGGCGTCCTCGATGATGGCGCGCAAATCGTCGACGCCCTGCGCGGTCTCGGCCGAGCAGGGAAGGGCCACTACCTCTCCGGCAAAGGCAAGCTGCCTGCAGAGGGAGCGCACCTGCTGCTCCTGCTTGGACCGGCTCAGCTTGTCAGCCTTGGTGAAGGCGATGATGAACGGAATCTCGTGCTCCATCAGGTAGGTGACCATCTGCACGTCGAGCTTGCTCGCGTCGTGGCGGATGTCGATGAGGCTCACGCAGAGCGCATGGCGGCGCTCCTGGGTGAAATACCCGTCGATGAGGCGTTTCCAACGCTCCTTCTCCGACGGCGGAACCTTGGCAAAGCCATAGCCGGGGAGGTCTGCAAAGACGACCCCGTCTACGTCAAAGAAGTTGATGGCCTGGGTCGAACCGGGGCGAGAAGAGACCTTGACCAGCCCCTTGCGCTTGAAGATCTTGTTCATGATCGAGGATTTGCCTACGTTAGAGCGGCCAACGAAGGAAATCTCAGGGGCGGTCGGCGCCGGGAGCTGCTCAGGAGTCTGGTACGACGCGACAAACCGCGCTGTGCTGTAGTTGAGAGCCATGGGGTTGCTCGCTTTCATATGACGTGTCGAGTACGGGCCCGCGACGGCTTGAACCCGAGTCCACCGTATCATAGGACCGACGGTGCGGGGGATGGTCGTGTCGTCCATTCTCACCGGAGAGATTCAAACAAGTAAGACCCGAAAACTCGAACGGTTGCTGGGAACTCGCATCCCCGCGACCGGAGCGCAGAGGCTTCTCGCCTGCAAGCACATCCAAGTCAAACGCATGGGTCCGAGAGAGCCGCCTGCGATGCCCTCGCAGGCGGCTCTCTCGGACTGAGCTTCTGTATGGATAGTGCGCGGACGGCTGCTACGCAGCCTCGATTGCGCTCTTCTCGCCATAGACGCCATAGGTCTTGGCAACCTCGATCATGCGCTCTCCGCGGGGGATGGAGGCGGGGTTGAGGAGCTCGCAGCCGGGGGCGAGCATGAAGCCGCCATCAGCTGCCATGGTGTCGATCTGCCTCATGCACTCCTCGTCAAACGCCTTGTCGCTGCCAAAGACCGCCATCGAGGGCGGAATAGCACCGATGAGCGTCGTCTGGTCACCGTATTTCTCCTTGGTCTCGGCAAAGTCCTTGCAGTCATCGGGCGGATAGAGGAAGGAGATGGCGGCCGGATGCATGCGCTTGATCTGGGCGTCAAAGTAGATGTCGCCACCGCAGTTGTGAATCATGTTCATGCAGCCCTTGGCTGCCACGGCTTCGGCGCACATCTGAATGGCGTCGCCCTCCATGTCGTCCCACATCTCCTTGCTCATGATGGAGCCGGAGGCAAAGAGGGTGTCCCACATGATGGCAGCCACACCTGTGTCGCAGAGGGCTTCAGCGTAGTCCTTGAGGGTGCGGGCGATGTTCATGCAGGCGCCGCGGACCGCATCGGGGTCATCGTAGATGTCCATGTACATCTTCTGCTGGTTGCGAAGCATGGAGAGGGTGCCCAGCGGGCCATAGACAAATGCCACCACGGGCTTCTCGTCGCCAAAGTGGTCGACCAGGCGGCGGCAGGTGTCGATGTGCATCATCATGCGGTCGCAGGTGCGGTAATCGACGTGTTTGATCTTGCCGTAGTCATCGACGCTTTGGATGACTTGGTTCTCATAGTTGGGATGGGCTGCGTCGGATTCGGAGTAGATCAGCTCCTGACCCCAAGCGGTGCACTCGAGCGAGAGGTCGATGAGGGTCACGATGCAGTCGATGTCGGGATAGCGCTTGGCCATCTCGATGTACCCGTTGGCGCAGGTCTCGGCATCGGTCGACCACGTCTTGTAATCGGCGCCGACAAACTTGCGGGTGACTCCCGCCCAGAGGGGGTACACGGGCACGCGGTCGGCTTCCTCGTGGTTCAGTGCTTTGAGAACGCGCTCCATTGAGTTCATAGGTCTTGGGTCCTTTCTTTCCTCCTTGGTTCGACACTCATGATGATAGTTATTAGTTAACGAAATATATTGGGATTCGAGAGATGGATACAAAGCATAATTGCTGAAGTGATTTCTCATTCATTGAGAACCCTTTATGAATAAATGTGATAACAAACCTGGTACATACTCTACAAAATGGCACAGAAATACCAGGAAAATTGATAAACACAATCGATAGTAATAAAAATAAATTATATTGAAACAACGAGGTTGGCGTAAATTAATACTTATTACGTAACCAGTGAGAGTGTATCAGAGACAGCAAATAAGCACAGTCAATATGTGTGTAGTTAATAATAAATATAGATATGTCTATCAAACGATAACCAACGCTTAATGCTTGAGTGGTCTGCCGCACAATCCCTATGCACCGGTAAACACGCAAGTTTCCAGCGCCCTTCTGGCAAAGGGATTGGCACCTTGCCGCTCCCATGAGGCCCGGGAGGTCATGGGGCCCCGATGCGAGGTTGCAGATGAGGCTATGGCCCGCTCTGTGCGATGGGCTGCGCAGGAGATGAAAAGAGCCGCCCCGCATCTGCGTGCGGGGCGGCTCTAAGGGTGGAACCTGTGCCGAATGAGGCTGGGAGGCGCTACTCGGCGGCAGCGGCCTTGGCGGCCTTGATCTCGGCGATGAGGGCGGGGACGACCTTGTAGACGTCGCCCACGATGCCGTAGTCGGCGATGTCGAAGATGTCGGCCTCAGGGTTCTTGTTGATGGCTACGATGAGCTTGGAGCCCTTCATGCCGGCGACATGCTGAATCATGCCGGAGATGCCGCAAGCGAAGTAGATGTCCGGCTTGACCGTGACGCCCGTCTGGCCCACCTGGTAGGAGTGGTCGAGCCAGCCGGCGTCGACCGCGGCGCGCGAGCAGCCGATGGTCGAGTTGGAGAACTCGTCGGCCAGCTCCTGGAGCATCTTGAAGCCGTCGGCGCCGCCCATCCCCAGGCCGCCGGAGACTATGACGCTGGCATCGGTGAGGGCGACCTTGCCGGCCACCTCGCGCACCTGGTCCAGGACCTTGATGCGCATCTCGTCCTCGGTGACGTTGACGGCGAGCTTGATGACCTCGCCCTTGTGGCCGGCGTCGAGCTTGGCCTTGTCCATCACGCCGGGGCGCACGGTGGCCATCTGCGGACGGTGCTTTGCGCAGAGAATCTCGGCCATGAGGTTGCCGCCAAAGGCGGGACGGGTCTGGACCAGGTTCTTGTCGTCATTGATGGCGAGCTTGGTACAGTCTGCGGTGAGGCCCGTCTCCAGCATGGCGGCCACGGTGGGGGCCAGGTCGCGGCCGTCGTGGGTGGCGCCCATCAGGACGATCTCGGGCTTGTACTCGTTGACGGCGTCGGTGATGACGCGGGCGTAAGCGTCCGAGGTGTACTTGTCGAGCTTGGGGTCGTCGGCCACGTAGACCTTGTCGGCTCCATGGGCGATGAGCTCATCGGCCAGGCTCTCGACGTTAGAGCCCAGGAGCACCGAGCAAAGCTCGACGCCCAGCTCGTCGGCGAGCTTGCGGCCCTCGCCGAGAAGCTCGATGGCGACACCCTGGAGCTTGCCGTCATGCTGCTCGGCATAGGCCCAGATGCCCTTGTAATCGCTCAATTCCATTACATGAACCTCCTCGAGGTATGCTCGGTGATCTCTACTTGATGAGGTGCTTCTCGACCAGCTTGGCGGTGAGCGCGGCAGCGGCCTCCTCGGGCGTGCCCTCGATCATCTCGCCAGCGCCCTTGGGAGCGGGCGTGAAGGTCTTGACCACCTGGGTGGGGGAGGCCTTCAGGCCGAGCACGGACTGGTCGAGCCCGATGTCCTCATGGTTCCAGATGGTGACCTCCTTGGCCGGGTCGGAGAAGGAGTCGACCAGGTTGTAGATGGTCATGTAACGGGGCTCGTTGATCTCCTTGCTGACCGTGAACAAGGCGGGCAGGGGGACCTCGAGGGTCTCGGTGCCGTCGTCGAGCATGCGGGTCACCGTGGCGGTCTTGCCGTCATCGGAGATCTGGAGGCCGCAGATGCAGGAGACCGACGGGATGCCCAGGCGACGGGCAATCTCGGGGCCCACCTGGGCGGTGTCGCCGTCGATGGCCTGATGCCCGCAGAGGACCAGGTCTACATCGCCGAGCTTCTTGATGCCGGCGGCCAGGGTCCGCGAGCAGACCAGCGTGTCGGCGCCGCCAAAGAAGCGGTCGTTGAGCAGGTAGGCGTGATCGGCGCCCATGCCCAGCAGCTCGTGCTGCTTGATGCCGGCGTCGGCCTGGCCCATGGTCATGATGTTGACTTCGGTGCCGGGGAATTGCTCCTTGATTTGAAGGGCGGCCTCGCAGGCATGCACGTCATCGGGGTTGATGATGTGCGGAACACCCTTGCGGATAAGGGTGCCGGTCACCGGGTCGGTTTTGACCTCGGTTGTATCAGGGACACGCTTGGCAGTAACTACGATCTTCACGTCGTCCTCCCTTATTTCCTGGAGCGCAGCAGCGAGTTGCTGATGACGATCTTCTGGACCTCGGTCGTGCCCTCGTACAGGGAGAAGACACGGGCGTCGCGGTACAGGCGCTCGACGATGTAATCCTTCATGTAGCCGTAGCCGCCAAAGATCTGCACGGCGCGGTCGACGATCCAGTTGCAGTACTCGGTGGCCAGGTACTTGGACATGGCTGCCTTGTCGGAGCACCGCTCCTTCTTGTCGATCAGGGTGCAGGTGTCCCAGACCAGCAGCTCTGCGGCGTGCAGCTTGGTGGCCATCTCGGCGATGGTGAAGCTGATGCCCTGGAAGGCGGCGATGGGCTTGCCAAACTCCTTGCGCTCCTTGGCGTAGGCGACGGCCTCGTCGAGGGCGCGGCGGGCGACGCCGAGCGCCTGGGAGGCGACGCCGATGCGGCCCACATCGAGGGTGCCCAGGGCGATGGCCAGGCCATGGCCCGGCTTGCCCAAGACGTCGTCCTTGGGAACCTTGACGTTCTCGAGGATGATGTCGGAGGTGGCACAGCCGATGATGCCCATCTTGTTCTCGGGCTTGCCGCAGGAGACGCCCTCGGCCTTCATGTCGACTATGAAGGCGGTGATGTTGTGGCGCTTATCGCCGGTGTCGTGCTTGGCGAAGATGATGGTCCAGTCGGCGAGCGGGGCCATGGTGATGAACGTCTTGCGTCCGTTGAGGACGAAGTAGTCGCCCTCGTCCACGGCGGTGGTGGACATGCCGCCCGCGTCAGAGCCGGCGCCCGGCTCGGTCAGGCCAAAGGCCAGAATCTTCTTGCCCTCGACGACGGGGCGCAGGTACTTCTCCTTCTGCTCCTTGGTGCCGTGGGTGAGCAGGGGACCGCCGGACAGGGAGTTGGGGGAGGAGACGTACAAGCTGGCGACGGCGCTGCGGTAGGCGATCTCCTGCATCACGAGCGAGTAGGAGACGCAGTCGGCGCCGGCGCCGCCCCACTGGCGCGGGGTCTTGATGCCAAAGAAGCCCACAGCGGCCATCTTGTCCTGAATCTCCTTCGGGAACACGGCCGTGGCTTCGGTCTCGTCAAGGACGTCGTTCGTGAGCTCCTTCTCCGCGAACTGCCTTGCGAGCTTCTGGATCAATTGCTGCTGATCTGTAAGCTGCATGCTTCCCTTCCTTTGAACCTGAGGGGCCCGTTTGACGCCTGGCGCGCAGCAAAACGCACCCTCCGGCCGATGCCGGCTGAATGCGCTTGCGCGGAGCCATGAACGAGGGCGGGTCCACATCACATGGATAAACTGGGTAAATTGTAGCATTCAATACAACGTAAAGTCCGTTGACGGGCGGAGGCGCGCCGGTGCCGAATGCGCAAGAACTCATGAATCATGAGCAATACTTAGGACAAATATCAAAATGTGTCCTGAATTGAGAGGGGCTTCGAGACAAAGGCGGGGAGCGGGCCTGTAAGCCGGGTTCTGTCTTTCAAGACGGCCATTTATCTAGTACGCGCATCGCTGCGCGTCTCGAGCAGGCAACCCGGATGCACGCCGGGCCGGCGCATCGCATCCCTATTTGCCCTTGCTCCGGATGGGGCTTGCCAAGCCGCCGCATCGCTGCGACGCTGGTGCGCTTTTACCGCACCGTTTCAGCTTTTCTCCCGCAGGCGCGGGGGAGTCTTCTTTTCTGTGGCGCTTTCCGTCGGGTCACCCCGCCCAGCTGTTAGCTGGCATCCTGCCCTGTGGAGCCCGGACTTTCCTCACCGCAGCGATGCCGTGAGGCCGCTGCGCCGCGGCCGTCCGGCCCGCTCCGCCAAGCCAGATGGTAGCGCACCTGCGCGGATGGGCGGCGGGCGAACAGGCCCGATGGGGTAGAATCACCCGGTGGTGCTCGGGCGGGCCGCCCCGACGGGGCGGCGGCCGGGCCCATACCGAATATCCTTCGCAGACGACTTGGGAGTCTTTGACATGGGCAACATCATCCTGACCGGTGACCGTCCTACGGGCAAGCTGCATTTGGGCCACTACGTCGGCTCGCTCAGAAACCGCGTGGCGATGCAGGAGGCCGGCGATTACGACCGCTTCTTTGTCATGATTGCAGACACGCAGGCGCTCACTGACAACGCCCACAATCCCGAGAAGATCCGTCAGAGCCTGATCGAGGTGGCCCTTGACTACCTCTCTGTGGGCCTCGATCCCAAGAAGGTCGACATCTTTGTCCAGTCGCAGGTGCCTCAGCTCTTCGAGATGACCGCGTACTACATGAACCTGGTCACCGTGGCGCGCGCCGAGCGCAACCCCACGGTCAAGGCCGAAATCGCCCAAAAGGGCTTTGGGGCCTCCATTCCCATGGGCTTCCTCAACTACCCCATCTCGCAGGCTGCTGACATCACCGCCTTCAAGGCCAATCTGGTGCCGGTGGGGGAGGACCAGGAGCCCATGCTCGAGCAGGCCCGCGAGATCGTACGCAGCTTCAACGCCACCTACAACTGTGAGGTGCTGGTGGAGCCCAAGGCCCTGATTCCCGACAACAAGGTCTGCAGCCGTCTTCCGGGCATCGACGGCCAGGCCAAGATGAGCAAGTCGCTGGGCAACGGCATCTACCTTTCCGACGACCCCAAGACCCTGCACGACAAGGTCTTTGACATGTACACCGACCCCAATCACCTGCGGGTCTCCGACCCCGGTCGGGTGGAGGGCAACGCCGTCTTCACCTACCTCGACGCCTTCTCGAACGACGAGGACTTTGCCGAGTTCTGGCCCGAGTACTCCAACCTCGACGAGCTCAAGGCCGCTTACCAGAAGGGCGGCGTGGGCGATGTCAAGGTCAAGAAGCTGCTGCTCAACGTTCTCACCAAGGAGCTGACCCCCATCTGGGAGCGCCGGGCGGAGCTCGAGCATGACATTCCCGCCATCTACGACGTCCTGGCGCAGGGAAGCGCCCGCGCCCGCGAGGCGGCGGCCGCCACGCTCGACGAGATGCGCACCGCCATGGGCATCAATTACTTTACCGACCAGGCGCTTATCGGCGAGCAGTCCAAGCACTACGCCGAGTAGGGAGCAGCCTGCGGCGTGGGCGCCGGGCCGTGATTCCCGGAGAGAAGGAGCCGTCCGTTGGGGCGGCTCCTCTTTTATCTGGGGCGCCTCGGCGTGTGCGGGGCGCCTTTGAGCGGCCGACACCTCTCGCCGGCAAGGAAACGAACCTGAAAGCTGCCGGAAACATGCGCCGGGTATCGTCATCTAACAGGTTGCAGCACGAGCCGATGCGGCAGGCGTCTCGACGGCGTCTGCTAGTTGCGAAACGGAGTGAGCGCGTATGCCAGCGAGCCCCCAGGTCTGCCCAATCTGCGGAGAGCCCTTCAACCAGCTTTCCGAGCCGGTGGTCGCCAACTGCGAGTCGTGCGGCAAGGAGTTTGTCGCTAACACAGCCTGCCCTGACGGGAAGGCCCTGTGCGAGGAGTGCCGTCGCAAGGCGGCGGTCAACCACATCCTGGCCGCCTGCGTCGAATCGGATTCCCGAGACCCCGTCGCCCTGGCCCAGGAGCTGATGGGTGACGGAACCATCCATCCCAACGGCCCCGAGCACCACACCCTGGTGGGCGCGGCCCTGCTCACCGCCTACCGCAACTGCGGCGGGAAGGCCGACATCGCCGCCGCCTTTCCCATCCTGCGCGAGCGGTCTCTGCACGTTCCAGGCGGCGCCTGTGGCTGGTGGGGAACGTGCGGCGCGGCGGTGAGCGCAGGACAGTACTGGGCCATCGTCTCCGGTTCGTCGCCCAAGGACGCGCCCGAGCAGTGGGCGCAGTGCCAGCGCCTCACCTCCCGGATCCTGGGCAAGCTCGCCGACCAGGGCGGGCCGCGCTGCTGTAAGCGGACCGGGTTCACCGCCATCCTGGAGGCGGCCGCCTTCACGCGTGAGCTGACAGGGGTGAAGATGGACCTCCCCGAGAAGGTCTCCTGCACGTTCTCCCTCTTCAACAGGGAGTGCCTCAAGGAGCGGTGCCCCTATTTCGAGGACGACACGTTGACGGGGGCGGCAGCCCGCGAAGTCGAGCGCACAGCCGAGCAGGAGCGCAAGGTCGCCCAGTCGATGCCGGTCTGGGAGTGAGGGTTTGGCCTGCCGTCAGGTTCTAGTTCGAGCTCCCGCGCGCCGTGCTGGCAGCAGAGGCGGCGGAAGCGGCTGCTGCGGTCGAGCTGCTGGCGGCGTACTCCTCGAGGGCCTGCCCGTTGGCCAGCATCCGGGCGGCGGCGTCGGTTCCCACGTAGCGGAAGTGCCACGGCTCGTAGGCGACGCCCGTGACATCGGTCTTATCGGCGGGATAGCGCAGGATGAAGCCGTACTCGGTGCAGTGCTGGGCCAGCCATTGGGCCTCGGGGGTCTGGGCTATCTGGTCCGTGAGGCTTGAGGAGAGCCCGTCTGCGAGCGAGACGCTCTGGGCCACGATGTCCACGGCCAGGCCCGACTCGTGCTCGCTCGTGCCCGGCTGCTCGACCAGCTGGGCGGCCTGCGCCTGAGCTTGCTGATCGCCCGCCCCCTGCGACTCAAGGGCTGCGACCTGGGCGTTGAAGAGCTCCGATTGGGTGTTGTAGCTGCGGTATCCCGAGACCACCACCGGGTTCAGGCCCGCCAGCTGCATGTTGGCGACCATGGTCTCGAGGCTTTGGGCGGCAGGCTCTCCCAGGCGCACGTAGTAGGTCACCGCCGCTGTGTCCATGCTCCAGGAGTCGGGGAGCGGCTGCTGGGCGCTCACCACGGTGGTGAGCTTGGCGGAGAGCGAGAGCTCGCCGCTCTCATTGCCGCCCGAGGAGCGGGAGGTGGCAAAGGATGCGGCCGCCGCGTCCTCCGAGACGAGCGAGGCATCGGCGAAGGCCAGCCGAGAAGTCCCGCCAGAGACGTACGCGTCAAGATAGGCGGGGTAGGAGCTGGCCCGCTGCGAGCGCGCGTCGGAGGCGTCCGAGGTCGCCCCCACGGCGCTGGGGGTTGTGCTGAGGTGATGGCCGACGAGCAGGCCCACCGCGATGACGACGGCAACGATGGCGATGCTCACCAGTCCGCCGTGGACCTTAGGCTGGAAGATCTTCTGCTGCCTGCGGCTGAAGGAGTAGACCTGGGAGCTGCGGGCGGTGCGGCTCAGCCCCGGACGCACGCTGCGGCTGCTCCTGAAAGCGGGTTTGCCGCGCATGGTGGAAAGCGGGCTCATGGATGCCTGCGAGAACCCCCGGTCAAGGCGGTCTCCTCGCTTGGGCTTGAACTTGAAGCGCCTGCTCTTCTTGTTGAGGTCGTACCTCACGCCGCGCGTCTCCTCACCGTGTGCTTCACCTCGGCTCAGTGTACCAGCGAAAAGGGGAGATGGGGACGCGCAGCCGCGATGCGTCAGGCGGAGGCCGTCTCGGTTTGAGCGGCGGGCTTGACCGATGCCGTCTTGCGCTCGCTTTCCGCCTGCATCTCGTCCTCCAGGTCCGTGATGGCGGTGAGCACCTGCGTGAACGTCTCTAGCTGCTGAGAGGTGAACTGGCGCGAGAGCCTGCTCCGGACGCGTCGCATGTCGGTGTCCGACAGCTCGTACTGGGTACGGTACCGGTCCGTCACGTGCAGGTGGTACTCGCGATGGTCCGTCTCAGACTGAACCTTTTCGATGTAGCCCTTCCGCACCAGGCTGTTGACCTTGTAGGTCGCGTTGGGGGCCGAGAGGTGCGAGAACTCCGCAAACTCGGAGATGGTCGGTTCTCCCAAGCTGTGGATGATCTCGACGCAGAGCTCTTCGGTAAGGGTGAGGGGAGCGTCGCTGCCGCGAAAACGATTGAGCATCTTTTGGAAGACCCGGAGGCGAACTCGGTTGTTGGTCTCTGCCGACCAGGCCTTTGAGAGTACAGCGCGCTTTTCAGTCATAGTCCCTGCCTTACTGCTGCTCCTTGCACCCGCCCGCGCCGCATGGCGACCTGGGCGGGGGTTATGCCCCGATGCCTCAACTGCCGCGACAGACGCATCTCAGCGGCGCGCGAGGCAACTCGCGCCACGACCGTAGCTGCGTCGTGCCGACATTGGCCCATGCCAGAAAGAAATGGGCCAAAACCCCATGGATGAATCAGCCCCATGGCGCTTGTGAGAAGGACGTGAGCTCCTCTTGTCCGATATAACACAAAACCAGTTATTTAGAGATTCCCATCATTTGCTGATGCAGAAAACTGTTGGTTTTCAAACCATAACACCAATATTCTGGTCATTACTGCTTGTTCGTCCGTAAAATGCCAGCACCTGTGTTGGGCGCGTGCGCAGCCTCCATTGCTTGATGTCGATAAAAAACGCCCCGCACTCAAATGCGCGGGGCGTCTGGTCTTTGTTGGTAGCCCGTACCGGATTCGAACCGGTGATCTCCGCCTTGAGAGGGCGGCGTCCTGAACCGCTAGACGAACGGGCCATGCTGTGCACTCGCAGGAGGTCGTGGCTGAGGTAGAGGGAGTCGAACCCCCATTGACGGAACCAGAATCCGCTGTCCTGCCATTAGACGATACCTCAATGAATGGCCGCAGCAGCTTTCCTTTGCAAGCGCAGGTATGGACTATACGGACATGCTCGAAACTCGTCAACAAAAATCTCAAAAAAAATTCAAGGCGCTGGCGAACGGCGCGGGACTACCGTCCCCTCTTGATTAACTTGCAGCTCACGTACTTGCCACACCGCGGACAGTTGCAGCTGATGCTGGGGCGCGGGTGCTTGACCTCCATCTCAAAGGCATACCCGCAGGAGTTGCACTGATAGACCTGGGCCTTGCCGTTTCCCTCCCGGCTCGATGGGCGGGCGAGGGCGACGAAGCCGATGATGATGAGGGCAAACCCGACCAGCGCCAGGATAAGGGTGTTGGAGGCAAAGGACGTGATGACTCCCGCCACACCCAGCACGAAGAGGAGGATGATGCCGCCGTCACCGTACCGTTGCCGCTTCTTGCGATGCGAGGCGTGCCTCTCCGCATATGCCTCGTCGGCGTTGTAATCGGATCTGGGCATGAATCCTCCCTTGAAGCGTGCTCTTCTCGATGACGGCGTACGGAAACGCCCGGCGCGTCCCCGATCTCACGCTAACAGAACAGCGAGCGCGAGGTAACCGCGCGCCGCCTAACGCAGTAATCAGAGCCTTTAAAGATCAGGTGTGGTGATTTTATGTAAAACTCGGTTGTTACCTGGGCTCTTTATAAGTATAGTGGTCAACAGTAATTGCGGTTCGTGAGCTGCGGTTACGGTTAGTTTGACAACAAAAGGGTTCCTAAAACACACCTGAAGCACACAAAGAGGAACGCTATGAATCAGCATACGTCTCGCAGGATTGGTCTGCTCCGCATCAGCGGCGGCATTTCGCTGGGGGTGGCGGTCGTTCTGGCCCCCGTCTCATTAGCCTCTGCGGCTCCTGCGGGAACTGCTACCGGATTTATCCCCTCTGGGCTCTACGGCAGCCTGATGGCGGTTCTGCCCTTCCTCAACATCGCATTGCTGGCCTGGGCGCTGGTCGCCACATTGCTGGCTCGCTCCCAGTACCGCAGGGTGATGGAGCTCGAGTACGAGACGGACCACCTGCGTCAGATGGCGCGCGTCGCCGCCCGCAAGCGCACGGTGGCGCCCAACCGGCCCATCGGGCAGCGCGTCCAGCAGGCATCCGTGGCCGTTCAACCGCGCCGGCACGCCCTACAGGAGGAAGGCGCTCCCCGGCAGGCGTCGCCTGCGCCCATCCGGCAAAGCGCGGCCGACACGGCTCCCCTTAACCGCGTTCAAGAGTCTGTCGACACGGCTCCGGCGCCCGCGCCTCAGGAAAGCGCGGGGCCCAGGCTGGGCCGCCATGGGGCACGTCGCACGACGGCTTCTCAGCCGGCTGGCTCCGTTACCGGGAGACATGCCTCGGCGGGTCCTTTTGGCGGGGCGGAGCGCACGGGGTCGAAGCGGGGCGCCCACTCGCGCGTCGACCAGCGGCCTGAGCTCTCGTGGTCGGAGGGCGGGAGCGTCGATTGGGCCCGGATGGTTGCGCAGATCGAGAGCGACCTGGGGATGAGCGATGAGCACCGTACCTGCAACGACGCCGCTCGTCGCGCCGGGGCCTACGACGCCCAGGGCCCCAAGGCATCCCCTGAGCTTAAGAAGGCCATGAATCTCTCCGTCACCGAGAGCCGCCAGGATGCGGCCGGCGAGCTGAGCCTGGCAGACAGCCCCGTCGCCATGGGCTCCTCGTCTGCGCACGATGGCGACGCCCAGGCCGCGCTCGCATCCCTTGACGAGGCGGCTCCCGCCTTTACCGAGCCTACCTGGTACAGCCGCTCGGAGCTCGAAGCGCTCGAGCGCAAGGCGCATCGGGAGGCGGCGTACGATCCGCTCGACCCGCAGACGGCTGCTCCTGCTCGGGGCTCGTCGCTTGACGAGGCGCTGCGCACCGGCAAGGTGCTCGACCTGACGGCAGCCATGGCGCGCGTCGGAACGGTAGGCGAGAACGAAGCGCAGGGGCACGAGGCGCTGCTGCCGGCGGTGGCGGGGGAGGAGCCTGGCTGGCATACTGCGCCCGAGTCCCCCCTGAGCGTCGTCGACCGCATGATCGAGGAGCTCGACGCCACGGGACGCGACTAGGGCCACTGGGCGCAAGATCCATGCCGGGTCTGTTCTCGGCAGGGCACCTAAGGATGATTCCGTCAGAGGACCCGCGGTGCGTAGGCTCCGCGGGTCCTCTTTTCGAGCGCACCGGCGCAGGAACCGGAGCCTGCCGGGCCGCTCTCGGCCCCAAACGGCCTGGGTCGCTCCCAGAAATGGTGCCGATGGCGTACAATCAACCGGATATTCACCGCGCGGCGAGAGCACTTCCGCTGCGCCGATCAGCCCTGTCGGACACGGGGCGGATGGAACTGGGGGAAGCACACAGCAATGGCAGTCAGCAATCCGGTTGGCACCTACGACCTTCTGCCGCGGCAGGCGCGGGTCTGGGAGCGCGTCAAGCAGCTCGCGTTCTCGACCTTTGGCCTCTACGGCTACGAGCCCATTGAAACGCCGCTCTTCGAGCACACCGATCTCTTTGTGCGGGGCATCGGCGAGTCCACGGACGTGGTGAGCAAGGAGATCTTCCACGTCATCTCCTCGTACAACTACCGCACGCTGCAAGAGGGCGGGCAGGTCCGCTCCAAGGACCGCTTTGCGCTGCGCCCGGAGGGCACGGCCAGCGTCGTCCGATCGGTCATCCAAAACGACCTGGTTCCCCAGGGCGCCGCTCCGGTGAAGCTCATGTACGCCGGCCCCATGTACCGCGCCGAGCGTCCCCAGCAGGACCGCTACCGCGAGTTCCGCCAGATAGGCGTCGAGTTCCTGGGGGCCGCCGCCCCCACCGCCGACGCCGAGCTGATCATCATGCTGATGCGCTTCTACCAGGCCATCGGCTTGCCCATGGGTTCGGTTCGGGTGCTCATCAACTCCCTGGGCGACGACCGGTGCCGGCCCGCCTACCGGGAGGCGGTGCGCGCCTACATCCACGAGCACTCGTCCGAGATGTGCGAGGACTGCAACGCCCGCGCCGACCTCAACCCCCTGCGCGCCTTCGATTGCAAAGAGGAGGGCTGCCGCAAGGTGATGGCCCAGGCGCCCCTCATCACCGACGCCCTCTGCGATGAGTGCAAGGAGCATTTTGCCCAGGTCAAGGCTCTTCTCGACGCGGCTGGCGTGCCGTACGTGGAAGACCCGCACCTGGTGCGCGGCCTCGACTACTACACCCGCACGGTCTTTGAGGTGCAGGTCACCGACGGCATGGGCGCTCAGAACGCGATCGGCGGGGGAGGCCGCTACGACAAGCTGGTCGAGCAGGTCGGGGGGCGCCCCACCCCGGGCTTGGGCTTTGCCCTCGGCTTCGAGCGGATGATGCACGCCCTCGAAATCGGGGGTGCGCAGGTGGCGGGGGACGCCCCTGCGGTCTGCTACGTGGCATGCGCCGATGCCTCGGTGGCGGCGCAGGCCTTCGACGTTATGCAGGCGCTGCGGGACGCCGGCATCGCCTGCGACGGCGACCATCAGGGACGCTCGCTCAAGAGCCAGCTCAAGGTGGCCGGTCGGATGGAGGCTCCGGTGTGCGTGGTCGTCGGCCCCGACGAGCTCGCCGCCGGGCGGGTGTCGGTGCGCGACATGCGCGCCCGCACCCAGGAAACGGTAGCCTTGGAGCACGTGGCGGAGGCCGTGTCCGCTCTGCTTGAACGCTAAGAACTCTGCGTAGACGCTGACGTATACAGAAAGATAGGAGAAGCAACGATCATGTCCGAGAACTACGCGCACCGCTATTCGATGCACACCCATACCTGCGGGGAACTGCGGGCCGAGAACATCGGCGAGGAGGTCACGCTCACGGGTTGGGTTGCCAAGCGCCGCGACCACGGCGGACTCATCTTCGTCGACCTGCGCGACCGCGAGGGCATCACGCAGTGCGTGTTCGATCCCGATGACTCCGGTGAGGCCTTCAGCACCGCCGAGCGCATCCGCCCCGAGTGGTGCGTGCTCGTCAAGGGCAAGGTGCGCCGCCGTCCCGAAGACACCGCCAACCCCAATCTGGCCACCGGCGACATCGATATCGTGGTGAGCCAGATCAAGGTCTTGAATGCCGCCAAGACGCCCCCCTTCGCCATCGAGGACGGTATCGACACCGATGAGCTGACCCGCATGAAGTGGCGCTTCCTCGACATCCGCCGCCCCGAGATGCTCAAGGCCCTGCGCCTGCGCGACACCGTCACCACCGCCCTGCGCAACGGCCTCAACAAGCGCGGGTTCATGGAGGTGGAGACACCCATCCTGGGCAAGTCGACCCCGGAGGGCGCGCGCGACTTCATCGTGCCCAGCCGCTTGAACCCCGGCGAGTTCTATGCCCTGCCGCAGAGCCCCCAGCTCCTCAAGCAGCTTCTGATGATGGGCGGCGTGGAGCGCTACTACCAGATCGCCCGCTGCTTCAGGGACGAGGACCTGCGTGCCGACCGCCAGCCGGAGTTCACCCAGGTTGACATCGAGATGAGCTTCTGCACCCAGGACGACGTCATGCAGATGATGGAGGACGTCTTCTCCGAGGTGCTCGACGCCCTCTCCATCGAGGGCATCAGCTTCCCGCTCGATCGGATGCCCTGGAAGCAGGCCATGGACGAGTACGGCACCGATCGTCCCGACCGCCGCTTTGGCATGAAGCTCGTAGATCTCTCGGACATCTTCGCAAGCTGCAAGTTCAAGGTCTTCTCGGGAGCCCTCTCAAACGGCGGCGTGGTCAAGGCCATCAACGCCAAGGGCGCCGGCGACCTGCCGCGCGCGCAGATTGACAAGATCGGCGACCTGGCCGTGCAGCTGGGTGCCAAGGGCATGGCCTGGATCGCTTACCGCTCCGACGGCAGCGAGACGAGCCCCATCACCAAGTTCTTCAGCGAGGACGAGAAGGCTCGGATGGAGCAGCGCCTCGGCGTCGAGCCTGGCGACCTGGTGATGTTTGGCGCCGATAAGGCCTCCGTGGTCAACGAGGTGCTGGGCAGCCTGCGCCTGCACATGGCCGACCTGCTCGGCATCGACCGTTCCGGCCATGACCTGCTGTGGGTCGTGAACTTCCCGATGTTCAAGTGGGACGAGGACGAGAAGCGCTACGTCGCCGAGCACCATCCGTTCACCCGCCCGCTCGACGAGGACCTCGACAAGATCGAGGACGACCCGATGGCGGTGGGGTCCTACTCCTATGACATCGTGCTCGACGGCTTTGAGATGGGCGGCGGCACCATGCGCATCGACAACCCCGAGCTGCAGATGCGCGTCCTCAAGCGGATGGGCTTCTCCGAGAAAGAGGCGACCGAGCAGTTTGGATTCCTGATGGAGGCCCTGTCGTACGGCACGCCTCCCGAGGGCGGTCTCGCCCTGGGCCTCGACCGCGTCTGCATGCTGCTGGGGGGCTACGACTCAATCCGCGACGTCATTGCCTTCCCCAAGACCTCGTCGGCCTCCGACCCCATGACCGGTGCGCCGTCGCAGGTCTCGCCCCGACAGCTGCGCGAGGCATCGATTCAGGTCGATCTGTAAGGGACGGAACGTGAGCTCTTGAGCGGTTCGCACGACATACCGGGCGGCGGCTTTGGCCGCCGCCTTTCCACTTGGTGGAGCTGGCTGGTCAGGGTCCTACACCTCGACGGGTTTGACAGCCAGGACCGCTCGCGCATGCCCGACCGCGCCCTGCCGGGGGCCCGTCAGGGCGCCCGGCGGGCCCTGGGCGCGTGCGACGGCGACGGTGAGGCCCTGGCGGCCAGGCAGGTGACGCCGCCTCCCACCGCGCCGGAGGAGATGAAGGGCAACAAACGGCGCTTCGTCCTCCTCGTCCTCATCCTGGCGGTTCTCATCGTCCTCACCATCGCCATCCTGCCCTTCTTCACCCAGCTGCTTTCCGAGGAAAACCGTACCGCCCTTCAAGGGTCGATCGAAGGCATGGGCGTATGGGGCGTAATCATCATCTTCGCCCTCGAGGTCCTGCAGGTGGTGGTGGCCTTCATCCC
>OMWF01000276.1 GCA_900314665.1 uncultured Actinomycetes bacterium | reverse complement strand
GCCTTCTCCGATGTGGATCTAGACGCCAAGTACTCTGAAATCTATGAGACGATGCTCGGCGCAGACTTCTACCAGACCATGAAGGACAACGGCATGAAGTTTGCTCAGCTGTCATTTAACTGAGTCTTGACTGGCTGACGCTCAGACGGTTCAACACGCTGGATGCTCATGGAAGAAGAACGGCTGACAACCAAAGACCTGCCAGATGTCACGGCCACACAGACCATGCAAGGCGCTTATCAGGGCTATATCCGGCATAAGCTCCTGGTGATGGTGGTGCTCACGGTGGTGGTTTTGACCATTGCCACGTGGTCGATTAGCATCGGATCGATTAGCCTCTCACCGGTGCAGATTGTTACAGCGTTGCTGGGGCAGGCGGATGCGCGGACCGCGTCCGTGGTGTGGAACATGCGCCTGCCCCGCATACTCACCGCTATCGTTGCAGGTATTGCGCTTGCGCTCGCGGGTTGCGCCTACCAGAGCACGCTGCGCAACCCGCTGGCGTCGGCCAGTACCCTTGGCATCTCGCAGGGAGCGGCGTTTGGCGCGTCCATCGCCATCATCGTCCTCTCCGGCGGAGGCCCCTCAAATACCGTGGCATACGAGGGCGTGACCACGTCCGACCCGGTGACAACCGCCATCTGCGCCTTTGGCGGGGCGGTTCTCTCTACGCTCATCATTCTGGGGCTGTCGAGGTTCAGGGAGATGACGCCCGAGAGCATCGTGCTTCTGGGCGTCGCCCTCTCGGCGCTCTTCACCGCGGGCACCACGCTCGTGCAGTACTTTGCCGACGATTCTCAGGTGGCGGCGGTGGTGTTCTGGACCTTTGGCGATTTGAGCCGCGTTAACTACCAGCAGCTGGCCATCATGGCATCGGTGACCGCGATATCCGCGGTGTTCTTCTTTGCAAACCGCTGGAACTACAACGCGATGGAAGCAAGCGAGGGCCTCGCGCACGGGTTGGGCATCCCCGCCAACCGGCTGCGTCTGCTGAGCATGCTCTTTGCGTCCGCCGCTGCGGCGACGGTCATTGCGTTTTGCGGCACCATCAATTTTGTGGGACTGGTCGCTCCGCACATCATGCGTCGCCTTCTGGGGTCGGACTACCGCTATCTGCTGCCCGCGTCGGCCTTGGCGGGCGCCGGGCTGCTGCTTGTCTCGGACATCCTCTGCCATGTCATCGTGCAGCCGCTGATCCTGCCCATCTCGGCCATCACCTCGCTGGTGGGCGCGCCGATCTTTATCCACCTGCTGTTTAAGGGGGTGCGCCGCTGATGCTGGAGGCGCGCTCCGTGGCGTTCTCGTATCGGGCCGACCGCCCGTTGCTGCGCGATGTGAGCGTGGCGCTTAAGCCGGGGTCGTTTCTGGCGCTACTGGGGGTCAATGGATGCGGCAAGTCTACGCTGCTGCAGTGCCTGACCAACATGATTAAGCCGCAGGCAGGCGAGGTGCTGCTGGACGGGGTGCCCATTGGCCAGGTGGATCGGCACGAGCGGGCTCGCAAGGTGGCCATGGTGGCGCAGCACAGCCATGCCAACCGGTTGACGGTCTTTGACTCCGTGTTGCTGGGGCGGCGCCCGTACATGAACGGGGGTCCCTCAAAGCAAGACCTGGACAGCGTTGCCAACATGCTGGGGCGGCTGGGCATGGAGGACAAGGCGCTTTCCTACGTGGACGTGCTGTCGGGCGGCGAGTATCAAAAGGTGGTGCTTGCACGCGCGTTTGTGCAGAGCGCGCAGACGCTGCTGCTTGACGAGCCCACCAACAACCTCGACCCCGCTAACCAGCAAGAAATCATGCGGGCGGTGCGTGAAGAGGTGGATACGTCCGGCATCGCCGCTGGCGCGGTCCTCCACGACATCAACCTCGCCCTGCGCTACTGCGACCGCTTCATGTTCATTGCTGACGGCCTGGTCGATGCCGCGGGCGACGCCTCGGTGGTGACGCCGGAAGAGATCCGACGGGTGTATGGCATGGATGTGGACATCATCGAGCACAAGGGCGTCAAGGCGGTCATCCCCTTGGATGGCATGCGGTCATCAATAGCCGAGAAAAGCACAGGCCCTGACGGTGATCGGGGCTAACGCCAATAGTCTTAAGGAGGAGTGCTGCGTGAAGGAGCAAGCAGCAACGCAGACGAGCGTCGCCGACTACTTTGACAGGCGTGCGGCTGGTTGGGAGACGGTCGAGGAGCACACGAGCAGCGTGGTGCAGCCTGCGGTGGCCGTGCTTGCCGGCGTTCATGCCGGCGGGTCGGTGCTTGACGTGGGGTGCGGCATTGGGGTCATGGAGCAGGTCCTTCATAACCTGGGCGCGGGCCGCATCGTGGCCGTGGACGTCTCCTCAAAGATGATCGCCAAGGCGCGGACGCGCTTTGCCGGCTACGACGAGATGACGTTTGAGGTGGCCGATGTCACCGACATGACCTGCGACGAGCCGTTTGAGTCGGTGGTCATCTACAACGCATACCCGCATCTGCTGCGTCGCGACGAGCTGGTGAGAAACGTTCACAAGCTGCTTGTGCCCGGCGGAAGGTTTGTGGTGGCGCACAACGACAGCCGGCAGCACCTCAATCAGCATCACGAGGCGGTGGCGGCGGGCGTGAGCTTGGGGCTTCGTCCCGCGCGCGTGGAGGCGGAGGCCTGGCAGGAGCTGTTTGAGGTCGACGCCATCGTCGACACCCCGGCGTTCTATGCATTTGCCGGATGGGCGCGCTGAAGCATGCGGCTGTGCAGCGTCCAGACGATGAGCTGGGTGATCGTGGCCACGGCGAGGAAGAGCACCACGAGCATCGCATAGTGCGCGGCGGCGGGGGCGGTGCTCGTCAAAAACGCGGCCTTGTTGGTGGGCAGCAAGAACTCGGGGAATCGCAGTCCAAAAAACGAGAACACGCCCGCCGCAACCAGCGCAATGACGACGGCGATCACAAGGGCGCGGCGACCTGGGCGTCCTGAGGACCAGCGCACAATGCCGCCTCGCACCCGCTGCGCATGAAGCCCGGTGTGGGCGGCCATCACGAGAAAGCCCCAGTAGCCAAGCAGGGCATGGATGGAGCGCGCCACGCCTCGCCCGTGTCCGCGCGCAAAGGAGAGGTCGGGGAGAATCTCGCGGGTCAGCCCGATGCCCGTGATGGCCTCGGCGACAAGCCACGCGATAAGCAGCAGGTCGCAGATGAAAAGCGCGCTGGTACGGCGTTTGCGGGCAAGCCCGGCAAACATCCGGTGATTGATGAGGATATGAACCACGACCAGCGCGCACATCGCCGTGCCCGTCCAAGCGTGGATGTCGGCGTCAAAGTACGAGATGGACATCTGGATCAGCAGCAGGCAAAAGAAGGCGAGGTCAACCAGGTGCCTCAGCCAGAGTACGAGTTTAGAGCTGCCGCTTTGCCGTGCCGACATGGTCGCGCTCCTTTGCGGGCCGAGATGGACGCCGATGCTCATATCGTACCGGGCGCAAGGTGTGCGGCCTGCCGCAATACGCACTCTTTGCGCAGATGTCACCAGGTGCGTCGGTTGCAGGCGGGGCCGCAATCCACGGGTCATGAGCCGGCATCGGGCATGTGAGAACAGTATGCGTCTGCATCCTGGTGGTGCAGATCCGGCACAGACCCCCTCAGGACGCCTTGCAGTCACAACAGCGGTAAAAAAACAGAAACCATACGCTTGATTCATCGTCAATGATGTAAAGATAAGTGAGCAACGCCGACAAGAACACTTGCCAACAGACCGGTTCCACTATCAGGCAATCATCAAAACATGCAGGTTACAGTATGTATAACCGATAATAGTATGTCTGCTCGACGGTGTCCCGCCTGCTCCAAAGCAGAGCCAACCTGTCGGCCAATACCTCTGCTTAAGTTGGTAAAATACTTAACTTGACAATACTTCCAGGCTGTCGTCCTCAATCGCCCACCCATTCAATAACCTCGTTAAAATTGGTAAAATATTTAAGTAT
>OMWF01000045.1 GCA_900314665.1 uncultured Actinomycetes bacterium | reverse complement strand
GCTCTCTGTGAACTGCTTTGTCGAGCTCATTCACATCGACCTGGCTGAGCCGTACGAGGGGCACACGTCGTTTGATATTCGCTTCCCCGATATCGACCGCTCCCCAGCGCAGATCGCGCTGTCCTTCTCCCGGGCGGACCACATCGACCCCAAGACCATCTACAAGCAGCTCGACAACCTGCTGATCAACGCCAAGTCGATGGACGGAGCGCATGGGGATGGCCTGTCGCTCTACGAGCAGGCGACGCGCCTGATGGAGCGCCTGCTCGACCCCGTGTTCTTGCTGCCGGTCATCCGCGACATGGCAGAGAGCTTCATCAGGCAAAACATCGTCGACATCTGCCTCGAATGCACCAGGCATGACGACCGGTCGGCGCTCAACGACCTGGTCGAACTTGGGTTTCTGAACCGCGAGAACATCGTGGACGTCATCGACCACGTGGTCCGCCTTCAGGATGCGGCCATGACCGGGTACCTGCTCGAGCTCAAGCGCGAGCGCTTCGATGATGGCATGAGGCGGTTTGACGGCGCGGAGTTCGACCTGTAGCGCAGGCGTTGAGCTGGCGTTGTGGGGAACGTCTGCAAGAGAGGTGTCCCAACATGACAGAAGTGCATGATGAGAAGCTCGAACGCTGGCAGCGGGCGGCAGACCTGGCCTCGGAGGCCATCGAGGAGAGCCGCGTCCAGCTCATGCTCAAGTTCAAGTTCCTGGACCTGGCCCTCTGGCGGATGCCGGTGGAGCCGGTGCATGTCAAAGCCCGTTATGCGCTCGCCACCGACGGCCATAAGGTGTATGTC
This sequence comes from uncultured Actinomycetes bacterium, assembly GCA_900314665.1. Taxonomy (GTDB): domain Bacteria; phylum Actinomycetota; class Coriobacteriia; order Coriobacteriales; family RUG033; genus RUG033. Next base: position 6,668 of record OMWF01000045.1, on the reverse strand, counting down.
GACCCGGAGCTCGAGCTTGAGCGCTTCTCGGAGACACCCGCCGAGGCCATCCGGGACTACCTGCACCTGGTGATGCACTGCATCTTCCGCCACCCCTACGACCGCTCGCACCGGCGGCCTGACGCCTGGTGGCTGGCCTGCGACATCATCGCCGAGAACTCGGTGATCGAGATGTGCGGAGGACGCTTTGCCAGTCCCGAGGACGAGACCCGAGACCGTCTCGTCTCGGAGCTCAAGATGACGGCCGGGTCTCTTGCGCCCGGGCGTCTGTGCGCCTTCTTCGAGAAGGTCCTGGGCATGCCCGAGGGTGCGGATTACCGTGGGTATACCGCCGCTAAGCTCAACACCCTGCGCTCGTACTTCGAGCGCGACAACCACGAGGCCTGGCCCTCTTACGTCGATAACCGCGATGCGGAACAGCCCGGCGACGTGCAGGAGCTGGGCGAGCAGGACGATTCCGCCGACGAGGAGGCAACCTCCGACGGCACCGACCTTAAGGCATCGGGCGAGATGGATGCCTCTGAGGGGGATGACCAGCGCTCTTCGCAGGACGATGGCGACAACGAGGGCGCAGGACAGGCCGAAGGCGGCGGTGACAGCCTCTCTGACCAGGCGCCCAAGCAGCAGGAAAAGGACCTCGGTGACTCGCAGGGCCAGCAGGATGCGGATGCCCAGGAGGATGGCAGCGCCAGCGGGCAGGGCGAGGAGCGCTCTGAGGAGCAGACTGCTCAGGACGAGAAGGATTGGGAGGAGATTGCCAGAGAGATCGAGATGAACCTCGAGACCTTCTCCAAGGAATGGGGCGACCAAGCCGGGGCCCTTGTCGAGAACCTCGAGATCGCCCGCAGGAAGACCACCGACTTCACGGAGTTCCTGCGCCGATTTGCCACCGTCACCGAGGAGATGAAGCTCAATCCCGACGAGTTCGACTACCTCTTCTACCTCTACGGGATGAAGCTCTACGGCAACATGCCGCTCATCGAGCCGCTCGAGTACAAGGACACCAAGCGCATCCACGACTTCTGCATCGTGATCGACACCTCAGAGTCTGTGAAGGGCGACCTGGTCCGGATGTTTCTCGAGCACACCTTCGAGATCCTGAAGGAGTCGGAGGATTGGGCTACGCGCGTCAACATCCACCTCATCCAAGCGGATGCCAAGGTCCAAGCTGATACCAAGATCACCGACCTCCGCGATGTCGACCACCTCATGGAGAACTTCTACCTGCGCGGATTTGGCGGGACTGACTTCAGGCCCGCCTTCGACTACATCGACCAGCTGACAGACCGCGGCGAGTTTGAAGACCTCAAGGGGCTCATCTACTTCACGGACGGCAAGGGTCGCTACCCCGACAAGGTTCCGAGCTACGAGACGGCGTTCGTCTTTCTCGACACCGGCGAGCCCCATCTGCCCAACGTGCCTCCCTGGGCCATGCGGGTGATCGTCGACGAGCGTAGCATCAGAGGGGCAAAATCGAACTTTGAGGTGCGCAGCTGAGGGCGCCTGGTCTTGAGGAGCTCGGGTTTCTCGATAGATAGGTGATGGCACGGCAGCGGCTATGAAAAGGAGCAGGGACAGATGAACATCGCTACGGCAAAAGAGCAGATAAAGGACACGGTGCAGGCGTACCTCGAGCGCGACGACGCAGGCATGTACTGCATCTCGCCCCAGCGTCAGCGCCCCATCTTCATGATCGGCGCGCCCGGCATCGGCAAGACCGCCATCATGGAGCAGATCGCCCAAGAGCTGGGAATCGGCATCGTGTCCTACTCGATGACGCACCACACCCGTCAAAGCGCGCTCGGCCTGCCGCGCATCATGCACCGCTCCTACCAGGGCACGGAGTACGACGCCTCCGAGTACACGATGTCCGAGATCATCGCCGCCATCTATGACTACATGGAGGATACCGGCCTGACGCGCGGCATCCTCTTCCTCGATGAGATCAACTGCGTCTCCGAGACGCTCTACCCATCGATGCTGCAGTTCTTGCAGTTCAAGACATTTGGACGGCACAAGGTGCCCGACGACTGGGTGATCGTCTGCGCGGGCAACCCGCCTGAGTACAACCGTTCCGTGCACGAGTTTGACATCGTCACCCTCGACCGCCTGCGCGAGATCGACGTGCAGCCCGACTACGCCGCCTGGCGGCGCTACGCGCTGGAGAAGGGCCTGCACCCGGCCATCCTCACCTTCCTTGAGGCCCGTCACGACTGCTTCTACAAGGTGGAGTCAAAGCCCGGCGGAGGCAAGAGCTTCGTCACGGCCCGCGGCTGGGAGGACCTGGCCGAGACCATCACCCTCTACGAGCGCATGGGCAAGCCGGTCAACCGCGAGCTCTTTGCCCAGTTCCTGCGTGACGACGAGATTACCGACAGCTTCTCGGTCTACTACAGCCTCTTTGAGAAGTACCACTCCGACTACAAGGTGGGCCGCATCCTGGCCGGCAACGCCGGCGAGGCGATCGCCGACCGGGCCAAGAAGGCCAAGTTCGACGAGCGGGTCGCCCTGCTCGGGCTTCTGCTCGACACCCTGGCGCGCTCCTGCCAGGAGGCGCTCAACCAGGAGGACGTGGTACTTGAGCTGCGAGACGAGCTGCAAGCAGCCAAGCACGCCATCAACGACGGGGGAGCGGTGGGACAGGTGCTGGCGCCCGCTATCAAGGCGCGTCAGGAGACGCTCGACCGCAAGGTCTCGTCCGGCACCGCGGCTCGCGCCCTCATCCGCCGCGAGCGCCTGGTGATCAAGACCTTAAAGGAGCTCGTCGCGGGCTGCGAGCTTGGGGGCGCCCCGGAGGGCCCCGAGGGCTTCACGGCGCTCTCGCGTGCCTATCGTGCTCAGGTGGACCGCATTAAGGAGCTTGTTGAGGAGGCGAATGTCCAGCTTAACAATGCATTTGCCTTTATCGAGGAGTGCTTTGGCGGAAGCAGCTGCCGCGAGATGCTCGTCTTCATGGCCGAGCTCTCCGCCCGTGCGGCAACCACCCAGTTCATCGCCCGCTATGGCAACGACAAGTACTACCAGCACAACGATGCCCTGCAGGTGGATGAGGCGAGGAGGGACCTCACGAGCCGCATCAAAGAGCTCGAGGCTGAGAACGCGGACGAGCGGAAGGAAGCAGCGGACCAAGACCCGCACACGCAGCTGCACTCCGTCGACATGGGCGGGGGCGTGAGCCTCGCCGGAGGCAGCATGAGCGCCCCAAAGGCGGACGACGGCGCCGACAATGCGGAGTTCTACCGCACCCGCGAGTTTGAGTACGGGTATGCCAGCATGAGCCGGATGACGCTCCCCATCGAGCGCATCGCGGGCAAGAAGGTGCTGGATGTGTGCTGCCGTCGCGGCAAGGGCGTCTACAAGTTCAGCGCCAAGATCGGGCAGGCAGGCCATGTCACCGGCCTTGACTGGTCGCCCAGCTACATCGAGGAGGCCCGGGCAGGCTCTGACCGCGCGGCTCACGACAACCATCTGAAGACCAATAACATGGACTTCATTGTCGGGTACCCCGAAAACCTGCTGAGCGCCGGGGTGGGCGATGCGAGCTACGACGTGGTCTACATCAACAACGTCATCTCCCTGCTCTACGATCCGGAAAAGGCGCTGAGCGAGTTTCATCGGGTTCTCAAGCCGGGCGGGCTGCTTATCTGCGAGCCGGTGCTGGCGGACCGCAAGGTTGACGACCAGGTCCGCGAGCAGGCGCGAAAGATAGGCAACAGCGTGCAGGCAGCCTTCACCAAGGAGGAATTCTTCGGGATGCTCAGGCAGGCGGGCTTTGACGCCGAGCCCGAGGTGGCGGCCACTGCCGACGTCCGCGTCGATGAGGGCTACCTGCCCAGCAAGTATGTGGAGGCCGTTCCCGACGACTCGGGCGCGACCTATCGGATGACTGCGCTCTATGTGACCAAGTAGCGCGCAACCGGTGCCGGCAGAGGGGGAATCACCATGAGCAATGCAGATCAGCTGGTCGCGCTTGGCCAGAGGATGTTTCTCGAACTCGATCAAGAAGCCCTCCTCTGCCGTTATCCGCTTGAGCACGATGACGATCACATCTGGATTACCTTCCTGGGACGGCATTGCCGCATCAATCGCCACGACGGGAGCGTGTGGGTGGGCAGCAGGCGCGCCGGCTTCTGTGTGGCGCTCACCGTTCTCGACCTGATGGGAAACCCCGTGGGCAAGCCGGTGGCGACCGGCTCCTGGATCACCGTGCAGGAGGCATCGCAGGCGGCAAGTGCGCCCCGTACCGACTCTGTGCTGCAGCGGGGCGTCTGGTTCTTTGCGGGAAAGGCGGCAGAACTCGATGAGGCGCTGGCGAGTCTGGGCGGCTGGGAGGTAGCTGGCGGCGAGGTGAGCCGCCAACTCGAAGTCGTTGAGGGGATGCCGATCTGGGTGCAGTTCTGGGATGGCGACGACGAGTTCCCTTGTCGGATGACCTTTCTGTGGGACCGCTCGATACGGCTCTTCCTGCACTTCGAGACCATGTGGTACGTCATGATGGAGGTAATCGACCGCTGTCGCGACTATATCGTGCAGGTATATGGGGAGTAGGCTGCCGTTACAATGACGGAAATCACGAGCAAGGCGGAGATCGACAAGGCCCATCCCGAGGAGGGGCCGTGGGACCGGCTGCGCGTCATCCTGGGCGACGAGGGCCTGGCTAAGTTGCGCGCCTCCACGGTGATGGTGCTCGGGCTGGGCGGAGTGGGCTCCAACTGCACCCTGGCCCTGGCCCGCGGCGGGGTGGGACATCTGGTGGTGGTCGACCGCGACGTGGTCAACCCGAGCAACATCAATCGCCAGGCAGTGGCGCGCATCTCCACCATGGGTCGGCCTAAGACCGACGTCATCACTGAGATGGTGGCCGACATCAACCCCGAGTGCCAGGTCACGGCGCTGCACGACTTCATCGAGAAGGACCGCGTGGCCGAGCAGCTCGATGCCCTGCCGGTGCCCGACATCGTGATCGACGCCATCGACACGGTGGCCCAGAAGCTGCGCATTGCGGCCTGGACGCAGGCGCACAGCTACCATGAGATCTGCTCGTTGGGGGCGGCCAACAAGCTCGACCCCACACGGTTCAAGTTCATGGACGTGAGCGAGACGAGCGCCGACCCTCTGGCAAAGGTGATGCGCAAGGAGTGCCGCAAGCGCGGCATCGGGCCGCTTGAGGTGCTCTGCTCGGACGAGGTGCCGCTCAAGTTCGAGCCGCCCGCGGGGATGCCGCTGGATGAGACCGGACGTCCGCTCGACCGAGGCAGCGTGCTTGGTACGATGAGCTATCTGCCTGCGGTGATGGGTCAGATGATAGCCGGACGAGCCCTCTGCCGCATCCTCGGCATCCACAATGACCGCGACCCGCTTGGGGAGTGGTAGGGCGTGGCGCCGGCGCAGCGGCGACTGGTGGACATGCACTGCCACCTGGACTTCTCGCCCCACGCGCGGGACCTCGTCTTGCAGGCCCAGGACGTGGGCCTCGGGTTCTTGTCGGTGAGTTGCGTGCCGGCAGGATTCGAGCGTGCCTGCCATGAGCTGGCCGGCACGCCCAACGCCGCGCCGGCCCTGGGCATCCACCCCTGGTGGGTGGCGGATGGGCGGGCGGGCAAGGCGGAGTCTGCCCGCTTTGAGGAGCTCGCCCCAGAGGCCGCAGCCTTTGGAGAGGTGGGTCTCGACTTCTCGCACAAGCACACGGCAGCCGGCTCGCATCCGGCGCAGGTGGAGGCGTTTGAGCTGGTATGCGCGGCAGCGGACGCCTCGGCGCGGGCGGCGGGCGTGCAAAAGCCGCTCTCGATTCACTCGGTGCGGGCGGCCGGCGCAGTCCTCGACATCCTCGAGAAGAGCGGCTGCCTGGACAGCTGCGCTTGCATCTTCCATTGGTTCAGCGGGTCTACGCCGGAGCTGCGACGCGCCCGGGAGGCGGGATGCTGGTTCTCGGTGAACCCCATGGGCCTTGCCACCGGCAAGGGACGCGAGTACGCCAAGCTTATTCCGGCTGATAAGCTGTTGCTAGAGACCGACTATCCCGAGGAGGGGGACGCCAGCTTTTCCGCGCAGAAGGATGCGGAGCTGCTGGAACAGGCACTCTCGCTCCTGGCGGCGGCGCGCAGTGAGGAGGCAGACGCCCTGCGTGGGCAGTGCGCGGCAAATGCCGCGGCTCTTCTCGGGTGGTAGGGCGGCGGGACGAGCAGGGGGCTGGATTGGTGGCCCCAGAGCGCAATCGTCCGGGGCAGGTTCCCTGAGCACGGGGGACGCTCCTGGGCGCTTTGGATCTAAGGGCTGGCTCTCCGGCGAAGGATGCAGTAGAATGCATATATCGAAAGATATATGCAGGTCCATGCATAAGATTCGCAGCCGCTCATTCTCAGGTCCCAAAAACGTAGAGACACCTCGAAATACCGCGTATACAGTAAGCGTTCGTTGGCCGTCCTCAAGAAAACCCCAGTTGACGATCGACGATGTCGGGGTCAACGGCACCTGAATGCGTCTGCATACCCGGTATTTCGAGGTGGCTCTACGTTTTCTAGCTCCTTTTCTGCGCCCTATTGAAACATATGCAATAACGTGCATATATGTTGAGATATATACATAAATATGTATCAAGCACTCTTAGTACGCGCTTGAGGGCGGCGTTGCGGGCAGATCGGGCCTTGTGGCGGGCCGGGGGCTCGGCG
>OMWF01000062.1 GCA_900314665.1 uncultured Actinomycetes bacterium | reverse complement strand
GGGCACATTCTCCATTTGGCATGTGGAATTGTATCACCTGGGCTGTCAGGACGGTCTGGACCGGCCCTCATTATCTAGACTGTTAGAATGGTGAAAATTTTCATGCTGTTGAATCACTTTTATTTGCATACCGTGGCAAGGTCGATTGTATCTATATCGATCCGCCGTATAACACAGGTGCTAAAGACTGGAAGTATAACAATAATTACGTTGGCACGGACGATCGCTACCGCCATTCTAAATGGCTGACTTTTATGGAAGATCGGCTGACCGTTGCAAAACAGCTGCTTAATCCTGAAAATAGCGTACTCATCTGCACGATTGATGAAAAAGAGTACTTGCGTCTCGGATTGCTGCTAGAAAAGGTTTTCCCTGCTGCTCATATACAAATGATCAGCATCATCATTAACCCATCAGGGGCAAAACGCGATAACCTCTTTTCCAGGTCGGATGAGTACGCTTTTATAGTTTTGTTTGGTTCCGCGCATGTTGCCCATCCCGAAGGCAATGGACCCGAGAAGGAAGTTCGCTGGTGGTATCTCCGGCGTACAGATTTCTCTTCACGGCGTGGAACCGTAAAGGGCGGCGTAGCTCAGTTCTATCCAATATATGTTGATGATGCCACCCATAAGATAGTTCATATCGGTAGTCCCCTATCTCCTGATCAGCTGATTACTGATGCACCAGTAATCAGCGGTGCGACTGCCGTCTTTCCAATTAGGGAAGATGGGGTTGAGATGAACTGGGGGCTAACTGGAGACTCATTGCGCAAACTGCTGAAAGAAGGGGTCGTTAGGGTTACACCTAGCAACAATAAGAACCAACCTTACGTATTTCGGTATTTAAGCGCAAATTACAAGAGGAAGATAAAAGATGGGCGTTGGCGAGTTGAAGGAACACGAGAAGATGGCTCTAAGATTGTAGTTGAGACAAAAGGTAAGGCTCTGTTAAAGCAGAAATGACATACAGTGTCTTTACCATGCACTATACTTGGTTCAGAATGAAGGGGGCATGAAATGGCACAGGACCTCGCAAGCACGGTCAGGGAGCAGCTTTCGGGCATGGGCCGCGCCGAGCGCCAGCGCGCCATCGAGAGCCTTCGCTCGGTCATGCTCGACGCGATGTACCAGACGGAGCGCGAGAGCGCCGGCTACGAGGTCAAGTGCTGCCCGAGGTGCGGCTGCGTTGAGATAGTCAGGAAGGGCCATGCGAAGGACGGCAGCCAGCGCTACCTCTGCCACGGGTGCGGCAGGACCTTCGGGGTCCGCACCGGTCGCGTGGTCGGCATGAGCAAGCTCCCCGCCGAGAAGTGGATGGCCTACGTCCAGTGCTTCGCTGACCGCCTGAGCCTGCGCGCGTGCGCGGAGCGGGTCGGCGTATCCCTGCCCACGAGCCTCTTCATGCGCAGGAGGCTCCTTGAGGTCGTCGCGACGTTCGTCGGCACCTTCTCGGTCGCGGAGGGCTGCGGCTGCGAGCTGGACGAGACCTACTTCCCCGAGTCCTTCAAGGGCAACCACAGGAGGGGTTCCTTCGAGCTTCCGAGGAGGGCGCACCATCGCGGCAGGCAGCGCCGCAAGCGCGGCCTCTCCAAGGAGCAGATCTGCATCATGTCCGGCGTGAACGACTCCGGCGAGTCCTTCCTCGACATGGCCGGCCGCGGCTCCCTCTCCTCCCAGCGCGCGCTCGCCTGCCTGCGCGGCAGGGTTCAGGACGGCGCAGTCGTGGCCACGGACAGGTCCGGCGCGTACCCGTCCGCTCTGAGGGAGCTTTCCGCTGCGGCGCACCACGCCTACGGCTCCAGGGACCGCTCCGGGGGGACCATCAACCACGTGAACGCGCTCCACTCCGCCCTTGACGGATTCATGGCCCGCTACAGGGGCGTGTCCACCAAGCATCTCGCCGAGTACCTCGCATGGTTCAGGTGGGACTGCTCATTCAACGCATCGTCGCAGGGCGCTGGCACCCTCGTGCGTCAGGTTGAGTCCTGCTTCTACCACACTTCGCTCGGGGACTGCTGGGGCGTCGAGCCTCCCTACATGGAATACTGGGCCGACCGGGCCGCAGGACATACAATGTAGGCTCGCACAGAAAGGACGGAGATATGGCGAGCAGCCCGGTAACAAACATACGAATCGACCCTGATCTGAAGGAGCAGGCGAACGCTGTCTTCGAGGAGCTGGGCTTGACCCTCTCGACGGCGGTCAACGTGTTCCTAAGAGCGGCTGTCCGTGAGGGCGGGATGCCCTTCGACATGAAGCTTGCACGCACCGGCGACAGCGCAATGGAAGCCAATCGCGATATTACCATTTCTCAGCATGAAAAGGACAAGTGACCCTGGCAGGAGAGCAGCTCGCCCAGGGCAGTTTAGAGATAGAGGGTGCAGAGGGCTGCCGCAGCTTCTTGATGCATGCAGAAGGCTGCAGAGCGGCAGGCGACATGTGAGGTCCGGTATTGATGAAGTCCTCGAATTAAAAGCTGACGCTGACCCGCTTGCAATCACAAGCGCAGCCTTGAATGGAATTG
>OMWF01000082.1 GCA_900314665.1 uncultured Actinomycetes bacterium | reverse complement strand
TGCCGTTCGGTCTCGGACCTCTCGCCCCTCGCGTCCTGGGACGTCTCCGGCGTCACGAACATGGATAGCATGTTCTATGGCTGCCGTTCGGTCTCGGACCTCTCGCCCCTCGCGTCCTGGGACGTCTCCGGCGTCACGGACATGCGTTACATGTTCTTTGACTGCGGCAGGCTGACCGACGCCACGGCACTCAATGCCTGGAAGGTGGGGGCAGACGTATCAAAAGATGATATGTTTCCCTCGGGGTGCGCATGCCCCTCGTGGTATTAGCGCACCAGGTGGCCGGGCGGCGTGGCCCCGACTCGCCGTCTCCTGGCATCGAGGAGACCCTCGACCGAAGGTGGCGCGCCCATGGAGTGACCTCGCCATCCGGCGCGAGAGCCCACGGCAGGCCGTCGCCAGGACGGCCTGCCGTCGCCGTCTTCGCGAGACGCTCCGACTTGGGTTCCCTGGGTTGCCGATGCGATTCCTTCGCGCGCCGCGGGCTCGTGGCCGTGGGGCCCAAGCCGTGAATTGCGGCAGCTGCAAATCGCGGAGGGCGCATGTCATAAGATTTGCCCGGGCTGAACTTGGGGCGAGTCGGTGGCCCCAAGGCCGCGGCGCAAGGTGCGACGGAACGGGCCGCTGGCTCCGGGGGAGTTGTGGGGAGCTCTGGCACGGCTCCGCCTTCCGATGCCAGCCGTTCGGGTAACGAGGACGCGGCCGAGTGGCTTGTGGTAACAAGCCGCCTGGATTAGTCGTGTAATGTAGATGCAGATAGATGCCCTACACCACCTGGAACGTGAGGAAGTCCAGGTAGTGCGTCGCGGGAACGCCCCACAAAATGGGGTGGTCGGGAGCCTGCTGGCGCTCCTCGACCTGCTTCAGCTGAACGTTAGCGTTGTGCGCCGCCTCGGCAATGGCCTTCTTCAAAAGGGGCGTGGTCATAAAGTGGCTGCAGCTGCAGGTGGCCAGGTAGCCGCCTCGCGGAAGAAGCTGCAAGGCCGCCTGGTTTATCTCGCGATAGCCCCTGAGGGCGTGCGCCACGGTGGAGCGGCTTTTGGTAAAGGCGGGCGGGTCCAGCACAATAAGGTCGAAGGGGCCGCCCTCGCTGCGCGCAAAGTCGCGCTCGCGCTTTAGCCGGGGCAGGTACTCGAGCACGTTTGCGCAGGTAAAGCCCATGTTTTCTTCCAGGCCGTTTAGGCGGGCGTTTTCGCGCGCAAGGTCCATGGCCGATTGGCTTACGTCCACGCAGCGCGCGAACTGCGCTCCGCCCGCGGCCGCGTTAAGGCCAAACGGGCCCACGTGCGAGAAGCAATCCAGCACGCGCCGGCCGCGTGCCAGCTCGCGCACAGCCCTGCGGTTGTGCTTTTGGTCCAGGAAGAAGCCGGTCTTTTGCGAGTTCTCCAGATCCAGGTCGAAGGCGATTGCGTTTAAGAGGGGGAGCGTGCGCCACGTGTTCTTTGTCGCCGAGACCAAGGGCACCGTGGACACGATGGAGATCTCAGGCGCCGAGAAGGCCAAAATCCGTTGCGCCGAGAAGCTCTTCGACGAGGTGAGCACGTCCGACGTGCGGTACCACCAGGTGGCGGACTACAACGACCTGCTTCAGTGGGTCGGGAGGCTGGAGTAGCAATGGGTAAGGAGCTGTTCGACAACATTCCCAGCAAGGTCGAGGGCCTCCTCCGCGAGGTGGAGCTGGGAAAGATTGGCCTGCCCGACCTCCAGAGGCCCTTCGTCTGGTCAGACAGCAAGGTCAGGGACCTTCTCGACTCGATGCTAAAGGGCTACCCTGTCGGCTACATCATGCTCTGGTCGTCGCCGGACGAGTACGGGAACGTCAAGCACATCGGCGACAACGAGAAGGTTTACAAAGAGCCGGACGACCTCGTCATCGACGGCCAGCAGCGGCTCACCGCACTCCTGGCGGCGCTGCACGGGACGAAGGTCAGGGACAAGAACTACAACACCGGGTCGACGGAGTCCGAGGTTGAGAAGCAGTTCGCTGACCTGCGAGACGTGACGACGGCGGAGGGGTTCGTCGCCTACCTCGAGACCGCCATCGAGACCAGGCTGACCGACGACTTCTTTACCTACGGCCTTCCGAGCAGCCTCGAGAGCTCCTCCGCCAACTCGCTGTCGTGGTTTGGCTATGTCGCCTCACTCGTCGTCCTGGGTACCCCATGCTGTTCAGCACTTCGCCGCTTTCCCAGTACTTCGCCATTGGAGCGAGCGGGAAGAAGAACGCCATCGACAAGCACCACATTTCCCCAAAGAGCTACCTGACGAAGATTGGCTACGACAACGACCGCGACCGGAACCAGATTGCCAACTTCACGTACCTCGACTACAACACGAACATCGAGATCGGAGACAGAGCTCCAGCCGATTACATCGCCGACTTCAGGGAAAGACTCGGCGAAGAGGGGTATGCCAAGACATGCAGGGACAACGCTCTTCCCCTAAACTTCGAGAGTCTCGAGTACCCCGAGTTTCTCGCACAAAGAAGGGTGCTCATGGCAGGCACCGTCAGAAAAGCATACGAGAGACTCTGCGAGTGAGAGCCTAGGCTTGCAGACGTTCGGATGCCTGGCAGTTCGCTCTTCCCGCCGCGTCACAGCATTCATGGCCTGGCCGGACAAGGATGCGCGCGGAGGCCGAGCAGAGCTCCTGCACAAGGGGGCGCTGACCGTTCTTGATGACTAGAGAGCACGGGTTCCACCGAACCCCAGCCTTCATCTCACTCGCGAAGCTCGATCCACTGGCGCACGTCGAACCCGCGGCTTCGCAGGGCGCTGCACAAATAGTCAATGCGCGTGGGGGTAACCTCAATCAGGTGAAGCCGGGTGCGCATGCGTTCGAGCGCGGCACCAGTTAGGCCCTTCTCGGCTGCCGCCCGTTCGAACTTTTGGCTATTGGGGTCTATGACCTTCGCGACGCCTGTGACCTGCACGCTCTGAAGCTTGCCAAACTCGCACGAGGGCTCAAAAACGGCCAGGCACACGTTGGAGTTCTCCTTGAGCGCTTTGAACTTTAGGCCACCTTCCGAGAAAATCTGGAACCTGCCGTCTCGCCACGCGTACTCTAGCGGCGTGCAGCGCACAAAATCGCCCGACGCCGTTGCCAGAGCGCAAACACGATGCGCGTTAAGGAACGCATCGATTGCTTGGCGCAGGTCCTGCTCGGGCATGCGCACCGCGTCTGCCTCTTTGTTAGTCCAATATTGTGCTGCCTCATCAAACTCTGCTGGTGTCATGGCACGTCCCCTCTATAGCGGTTAGCTGATACTGCCGGGAAATTCCCAACATTTTAGTGTTCGGGCACAACCACGAGATAAAGGCACTACTCGCGCAGGCACTCTCGAACGGCCTGCACGGCGACACGCTCTTCTCATTTATCGCCCAACTCAAGAAAGAATATCTCTTATAAATCGGGTATATTAGTCATGATAACCCTACTTATCCTACTTGGAGGGAATATCATGTCACAGGCTGTGTTCGCAGACAACGCGAAGGTCATGTCCAAGGGGCAGGTTACCATTCCTAAGGACGTGCGAAAGGTTCTTGGCGTTGAGAGCGGTGACAAGGTCACCTTTATCGTGGAAGGAAACGTGGTTCGCATCGTGAACGCTGCAGCGTATGCAATGCAGGCTCTTCAGCAGCAGATGGCCGGCCAAGCTCAGGCCACCGGAATTGCCAGCGAGGAGGATGTCGCCTCCCTCGTGACATCGATGCGCAACGAGGAGTAAAGGATGCGCGTCTTCATTGACACGAATGTACTCATCTCCGCAGCGCTCTTTCCCGGGGGAACTGCGTCGCGGGCGTACTACAGGGCAGTGTCTGACCCATACGATCCGATGGTCAGCGACTACGTCATCGACGAGCCCAGACGCGTCTTCTCACGCAAATTTCCGCACCGCATGCAGGCGCTCGACACATTCGTGGCGTCGCTATCCTCCTCGGTCACCATCGTATCAACGCCTGAGAGCGCGCTCGAAGAAGAATCGGGGATACGCGACGTCAATGACAGGCCAATACTCCGAGCTGCTCGAGCGGCCGGCGCGGCCATTCTCGTAACTGGCGATAAGGATTTCCTTGATTCACACGTCGACAATCCACAGATACTATCACCCAGCGAGTTCCTGCTGCTGTAGATAAGGACTCGAAACGAGCGGTAAATCAAGGCATAAGCAAACGGCCCGGTGACCAGTTAACCATCCTGGCGGTCGGGCTGTTTGCGATTAATTGTAAAACCTACTTGCGGATGAACATTTCCTCCGACTTCGGGGTCTCCGCGTCCACATACCTCTCGGCGGTCATGTGCAAATCATATTTGTCGCGAAGCGACGCAATGGTCTGCATCATCGCAGAAGCGTGGTGAGCGTCAATTGACTGCTGGTCTTTCCAGCTGTCAATGAGGAGAATCGTCTCCGGATCGTCGAGTGACTGGTAGTATTCGTACCGCAAATTTCCCTCCTCGGCACGGATCTTCTGGACCGTGCCACCGGCGGTCATTTCGCGCGCGAACGCAAGGGCGCTTCCGTTAGTGCCCGTGTACCTCAAATTCACGGTTATTGCCATCCTGAACTCCTTAACCCCGATACACAGAGTGGCTTAAGCTGCAGCTCGTTCATCGGCGCTTGTACGCGCAGAAGGCACGAATGCCTCCCGTAGATAATAAATGAAAGCAGTTACAGCACACTCGCAAGCATAATGCACAGCTGCGAGATTGCGTTTACCGCCTGCTCGTGCCAGTTAGCCTTCGCGTCGCGCCCGTCCAGGTGACGCGCGAACCACCCCATGAGGAACATCCCCGCAAGCCCCACGACGAGAAACAGCAGCGAGGGCATGGTCGTCACGTGTGCCAGGACTGCGGCGGGCGACCATAGGGCTCGATCGACCGCAAGCGAGATAAACGCCAGCACAAATCCCACGGGCATAAGGTAGCGCATCTGCCGGTTAAGAAAGCGAACGTCCTTTTTTGCCAGAGCCAGCACGAGCTTCCAACTCACCTTGAGCCCGCCAGCAAGCACGACGAGCGCAATGCCCACGCGGAACAGCGTGCTATCGAAGCGCGTTGCCAGCACGCCCGCGCCCACGCAGAAGAATGCCACGGGTACACAGTCCATAAGGGCCATGGGCAGCGTGAAGCCCTCCGGAACGGAATCGCTCCGTCCGACTTCGCCAGAACCTATGCGACCAGCCACTTGTGCTCCTTCACGGAATACAGCGGGACGAACGGAATCATTATCGGCGTCGTGGACTTGTACCTTTGGTATTCCGGGTCGTCCCCGTAGTTCTTGTCCTGCCGAATCTCCAGGCGGCGCGCGCCGCCGAACATAACGTAAATAATGCCCAGGTAGCCCAGGATGGCACAGATCCACTGGGCGGCGTTGGCGTACACGGTGAGCCCGGACTTTATTTGTCGGAGCTGCATATGATGAACACACCACGGCATCCGTGATCGGGAGCGGCCGTGGCGCCGGCTGTCGGCGGG
>OMWF01000156.1 GCA_900314665.1 uncultured Actinomycetes bacterium | reverse complement strand
TCAAAGACCCGCAAGAACCTGGCGTACCTGCAGAAGATGAAGGACGAAGGCGAGAAGATCGTCCAGATGTGCCCCGCCGAACTGGGCCCGTTCTTTGCCATGGCCGCCGAGATGGTAGGCTGCGACATCTGCCGCATCCCGTCGATGCTCTCGTTGCGCTCGTCCTATGACACTGACTTTGAGATCGAGTCCGCGGGGGTAACCATCCGCAAGTACCGCGAGTACGCCAAGGTCATCCACATCAACTACTACATGCCCGCCGCCACCTACGCCACCAAGGACAACGCCGTGCGTTACGGCGCCGAATGGACCTTTGACGGCGCCGACTCGATGCTGCCGATGGGCATCAGCAACGACGTCCTCAAGTTCATGACCGACAACTACGTGCCGGTGTACGGGCACATCGGCGCCATCTCCGGCTGGCAGACCAACGCCTACGGCTACAAGAAAGTGGGCAAGACCGCCGAGGATGCCTTCCGCATCTTCAAGTGGGGCTATGAGTACCAGGAAAACGGCATGGGCGGCATGACCATCGAGCTCACGCCCATGGAGGTCAGCCAGGCCATCGCCGAGAAGCTCCGGGTGCCGGTCGTCTCCATCGCCGGCGGCGCCCCCTGCGACGGCTCAGAGATGGTGGACATGGACACCTTTGGCGTGATGCCCAAGCCGGCGTCGCATGCCAAGAGCTACGCCCAGCTGCTGCCCTTCCTCTGCGAGGCCTACATGGGCTGGCTCGAGGACGTGCGTGAGGGCGAGTACCCGCAGGAGAGCAATGGATACCATATGGATCCGCAGGAGCTCGAGAAGTTCAACGACATGATGGACAAGTTTGAGGGGTAGTCTGGCGCAGACCGGAAGCTCAAAAAGAAAAAGGCGGGGTTGGCATGCGCCCCCCGCCTTTTTTCGTACCTGTCAATCCCAATGCATCCGAAGTCTCCCACCGCGCACGCATAACACCTTCCACCACATCCGCGCACGCCACCGCCCCTGAGGGTCACCCTCTTGATTGGAAATCCCACCTAAACAAAGACCGAAGCACATGCCCGGGCAGCTGTTTTGGCAGCAAGAAGGAAGCCTGTGATTTGACGGCGAGCCTACCCGTCTGTTACTCGTTCTCCAGGGCTTCTAAGGTGAAAACAATGCATTACATTGACATATCAGACCCTTGAGCCGGTGCTTCATCGCAGCTACTTTGACATCGTACGGCGAAACAACGTGTATTGGGCAAAGCGTCCAACAACCCTCAGACTTTTGTCACGTTTACCGTTGCGGCGGCAATGACGCAACCACATCATGTAATTAAAACATCAGTTTTTCTCCATGCCAGGGCGCGGGCTGGAACTGCGGATTGCAGAACCAGAGGGGGACAAACGTGACAAAAGTCACAGAATTCAAAGAGCGCTACAAGCGCAACGAGGGACTTGTTACCCCCGAGGAGCAGCGGGACCTCGCCAGCAAGCGCGTACTCGTAGCTGGGGCCGGAGGATTGGGCGGTTACGCAGTTGAGAGCCTTGCGCGCCTCGGCGTCGGGCACATCACCGTCGTCGACAACGACACCTTTGATGAAACCAACCTCAACCGGCAGCTTCTCTCCACTGAGGCCCTGATTGGAACCTCAAAGGCGCTCGCCGCGGTAGAGCGAGTCCACCAGGTCAACTCGGAGGTCGAGGTTACTGCCCTGCAGGAACTCATCCTCCCTGAAAACGCGCAGAGCATCATCGAGGGTCACGATGTCGTCGTCGATGCGCTGGACTCTGCCGAGTCGCGCGCGGTGCTGCTCGGCACCGCAAGCGATCTGGGCATTCCCTCTGTCCACGCCTCTATCGGGGGTTGGTCAGCTCGCGTTGCGGTGTGCCTCCCGGGAAACCAGTCGCTCATCGCGTTCGCGTCCCAGGCGGGGGCCGGCATCGAGAAAGTCAACGGGTGTCCCCCCTTCACGGCCGCCTTTGCCTCATCGCTTGAGGTAGCCCAGGTGGTGAAGATTCTCCTCGGGCGCAGCGGGGTTGAGGACGGCGTGCTCCTGGAGTTTGACCTGCTCCGCAATGAGTTGGCAAAGATTCCCTTGGAACGGGTGTCTGAGCATACGTAATAACGGAAGATTGGTTTTCCCACGCACTCCGGTCATTCCCAGACCGGAACCAACTTGGACCGAAAGGAAGGGATCGATGTACAGCTGGGCCGGAAAAGTTCTCTTTGTGGATCTCACCACAGGCGAATTCCGAGAGGAACCCCTCAATGAGGAGTGGGCGCGTTCCTTCCTAGGATGCGGCGCCCTCGGCACTCGTTACCTGTACGAGTACATGCCCCCTCATGTCGACCCAATGGCACCCGAGAGCATGGTCGGGTTTGTCTGCGGTCCGGGAAATGGAGCCGGAGCGCTCATGGCTCCCCGCTTCATGACGGTGTGCAAGTCCCCAATCAACGGGACCATCAACGTGAGTAACTGCGGCGGCGGCTTCGGGCCAGCGCTGCGCCAGACTGGCTTCGATGCGGTCTTTGTCACAGGAGCAGCCGAGAAGCCGGTATTCATCGACATCTCCGATGACGGCTACGAGCTGCGCGACGCCTCGGAACTCTGGGGTAAGACGATTCTGGAAACGGAGAAGGCCCTGCAGGAACAGCTGGGCATCAAGCACGTCCAGGCAGCCATGATCGGCCCCGGCGGCGAGCGTGGCTCCTGGATGGGAAGCATCATGAACGACAGCCACCGCGCCGCTGGCCGCGGCGGCATCGGCGGCGTCGTGGGCTCTAAGAACCTCAAGGCCATCGTGCCCCACGGGTCCAAGCGCTTTGAGGTCTACGATCGCAAGGAGCTGCTCGCAGTCAACAAGAAAATCATTGATTGGCAGAAGAACGGCCCCCTGCACGAGCTCGCCTCCGGGTTCAAGATGTTTGGAACCGGCATTGGCTACGCCGGCTCGCTGCTGTCGGGCGACTGCTCGGTGCTTAACTGGAAGGGCTCCGGCGTCGAAGACTGCCCCGAGGAGTTCCGCGAGACGATGTCCGCCGCCAAGATGGACGAACTCTACCGCGAGAAGAAGTACGCCTGCAACGGCTGCCCCGTCGGTTGCGGCGCCATCTACAAGGTCGACGGCAAAAAGTACAAGATTGACGACACCGGCCGTCCCGAGTACGAGACCGCAGGCGGCTTTGGCCCCATGATCGGCAACTACGGCGACCCCGAGACCGTCAACTACTGCAACTATCTGTGCAACGAGTACGGCCTTGACACCATCGCCGTAGCCGGCACGCTCGCCTGGGCGATGGAATGCCACTCCGACGGCATCCTCACCGACGAGGACCTCGATGGCATCGAGCTCAACTGGGGCAACAACGACGCTGCCTGCAAGATTGTGGAGAAGATCTGCAAGAACGAGGGCTGCGGCGCCATCCTGCAGAACGGCTCGCGCGCAGCCAGCCTGCACTGGGGCAAACGCGGCTGGGATCGTCTCTGCACGGCCAGCGGCATGGAGCTTGCCATGCACGACCCGCGCTTCGCGCCGATGCTCTCGCGCACGCTTAAGTACGACCCGAGCCCGGGCCGGCACACCATGGGCGGCCTGGGACCCAACTCCGGCAACGTGCCCGTGGAGGAAAAGTTCAACTACGACGCTCAGGCCGACAAGGACATCGAGATGACCAACATGTACGAAATCGCCCACAACGGCGGCTTCTGCATGTTCACGGACTGGGCCTACAGCCCCGAGATGTACCGCGAGGTGATCAACGCCACCACGGGGTTCAACTACTCCGAGGAGGAGTTCAAGTCAATCGGACTGCGCACCTGGATGATGCGCTGGTGCTTCAACTTGCGCGAGGGCATCCAGCGCAAGGACTACACGCTGGCCGATCGGATGGTGGGCAAGCCTCCGCTGACCGAGGGGCCGCTTGCAGGGTGCCAGCCGGATGTGGAGCACATCATGGACAACTTCTCCGAGCGCATGGGGATGGACTTGGATACGGGTATCCCCAGCGAGGAGAAGCTCAAGGAGCTCGGTGGGCTGGATTGCGTTATCGCGGATCTCTACCCTGCAAAGTAGCTTGGTAAGGGAGGCGGCTTACACATGAAGGTCACGTTCAAGTTCTATAACCCGGAGATCTTCTCAGATGTGCAGAGCGGCTGTCGCGAGGTCGCCGATGGTGCGACGATCAGGCAGGCGATGGACACCCTGCTAGATGCTGAGCCCAACTTCACGACCAGAAACTACCTTGATTACATCATCTTCCTCCTCAACAAGCGGCCGTCGAGCTGTGATGCAAAGCTTGAGGATGGCGACGAGGTTCTGGTCTTGCGCAAAACGCACGGGGGCTGATGCGTCTCATCGAAGTCTTTGCTTCGTTAGCCCGCAATGAGGCGCTTATCGGAGCCAAAGCTGTGAGCTGCACCACACGGCCAGAGATTTGGACGCGATCAATAACAGGCAAGCAGAGAGGGGCTGATTCCGAATTTGGAATCA
Source organism: uncultured Actinomycetes bacterium (assembly GCA_900314665.1). Lineage (GTDB taxonomy): Bacteria > Actinomycetota > Coriobacteriia > Coriobacteriales > RUG033 > RUG033. The sequence goes on along the minus strand of OMWF01000156.1, from coordinate 4,751 downwards.
GCCCCTCTGTTTTTGCTACCCCCTATTAGTGCTTACGCCAGCTCGTTCTCAGTGCGGGAGATGATGTCCTCCTGCAGGTCGTGGTTCATGTCGATGAAGTAGGCGGAGTATCCGGCGATGCGCACCACCAGGTCGCGGTACTTCTCGGGGTCCGCCTGGGCGGCGCGCATGGTCTCGGTGCTCACCACGTTGTACTGAGTCTCCAGGCCACCCTGATCAAAGTAGGTCTTGGTCATGTCGACCAGCCGCTCGACACCATCCTCCCGGGACAGAGCCGTGGGGTGAATACGCAGGTTGAGAGCGATGCCGTCGATGAATTTGCTCTGGTCGTAGCAATGGCAGGAGTTGAAGACCGCGGTGGGGCCGTTCAGATCGCGACCCTGCGACGGCGATGCCGCGTCCGACAGCGGGTCGCCGGTGTGGCGCCCATCCGGAGTGGCAAAGGTGGTGTAGCCCTGGGCCACGTGATCGGCAGCGCCGTACAAGCCGGGCTTATACTTCTTGGCCCGGACGCTGTGCACCTGGCTGCAGAGGTCCATGTAGGTGTCCATCACAAAGGTCTCTTGCTCGTCGGCGTAGGGGTCGGCGTTGCCGTAATGGGGCACCGTGTTGACGATGCGCTGGCGCAGGTCCTCGTAGCCCTCCCAGTTGGCCATCACCGCGTCATAGAGCTCGCGCAGGCTGACCGTCTTCTTGTCAAAGCACAGGTACTTGATGGTGGTCAAGGAGTCGGCAACGGTGGCCAGGCCCGGCGCCGTGCCGCCAAACGAGTTGTACTTGGCGCCACCCGCAGTGACGTCCTTGCCGGATTCCATGCATCCCTCGATGGAGATGGACAAGCCGGCCAGAGGGGCGTAGCGGGTGGTGATGTACTCGGAATAGTTGTTCATCGTGATCTGCCAGTGGAAGGCCCAGGTCGCGATCTTCTTGTAGGCCTCCTTCACCTCCTCAAACGACTTCATGTCGTAGAGGTAGCCGGTCTTGACGCCGCAGTCGTGGCCGGTCATGGGGTTGACGCCATTGTTCAGAGCCGTCGCCAGCACCGACCCAAAGTGGACACTGGCGTGCGCCGCTGCGCCGCCGTTGGGGCAGGGGTAGTCATTGCCCGAGCCCACGATCTCCTGACAGCCAATGAGGCTGTAGTCGCGGGCGTCCTCAAGCGAGAAGCCCACTTCCTTCTGCAGCGCGGGGATGATGACCTCATCGTTTTGGAAGAGCGGCAGGCCGCCGACGCGCTTGGTGCACTCCATGGCGCAGTCCCACAGCTTATCTGGCGTGTTCTTGTTGATGCGCAGGCTGATGGTTGGATCGTGCTGGTTCAAGCGGGCCAAGCACTCGAGCACCATGTAGGTGACGGGGTTGGTGGCATCGTTGCCGTCCTTGTCGACACCGCCGATGGTGGTGTGCTGATAGGTGTTGCCGGCGCCCACCACCATGATGAGGAAGGGCGGCGCGGCGTTGTAGTAGCAGTTGGCCTTGAGGAAGAAGCTGTCGACCAGCTCCTGAGCCTGCTCCTCGGTGATGCGCCCAGCCGCCAGGTCTGCCTCCAGGAAGGGCCAGGTGTACTGGTCAAAGCGTCCAAAGGACATGGCCGGGTAGTTGGAGTCGATGCACAGGAAGAGCTGGTAGAGCAGGGCCGCCTGGCAGGCCTCCCAGAAGGTGCGGGCCGGCTTGGTGGCGATGTTCTCCAGGCCGTCGGCCATGAACGCGAGCTCCTTGGCGCGCTCGGGGTCGTCACAGGCGGCGAGGGCCTCGCGCACCGCCTGGGCATAGCGCGACACCATGGTGATCGCGGCTTGGCAGCTGATGGAGGCAGCGCGATAGAAGATGGCCTTCTCCACGTCCTCCCCCATCAGGTTGCCCTCATGGGCGTCCAGCCAATCGTCAGCCTGCTTCTTGATGGCACCGTAGCCCACGTTGATGACCTTGGGGAAGCCCGCGGTCAGGTGTCCCTGAGTGAGCGAGATGAGCGGCGCCTTGGGGTTGTAGCTGGCCACACCGGTGGCGGCAAAGTTCTCGTAGCCCTGGGGCTGCCACTGCTCGGCGATGGCGTTAATGGTGCGAGTCTTCCAGTAATCGGCGATGGAGTCGAACTTCTCGACGTCCTCCGGGCTGATGATCAGCTTGAGCTGCTCGCCCTCGGGGTTGTGGTAAAAGCCGTCCTCGCCCAGCTTCCACTGCCCGGCGTGAACCGCGCCAACGGCCCAGCAGCCGCCCGCCCACTCGGGACTGATGCCGCTGCCGCAGAAGTGCGCCGCGCGATTGCCCACAAAGAGCTCGTCGGGTTCCACCAGGCAGGTCATGTTCTCGCAGACGTGTAGGGTAGCCAATGGCCGCTTGATGGCGGGAATCATGCTCTCATGCGCCTGGTAGGACTCGGTGATCAGCATCGCGCGCTCTGCGTCGTACTGGATAACGCGCTCCCTGATCCGGTCGTGAATCCGATGAATGCGGTCAGTTACCGGTCTGAACTCATACATGCGCTTCACCCTCCAAACCGTCAGGCCGCAGCTCTCTCATATGAGCTCCCGATCCCTCAGCGCTCATATCGCGCATCGCTTGAGGCACGGGGTCCAAAGGCTACGGCGCCTGCATTACTCCAGCTCTATCTTTCCAGGTGTCGGGGGATTTACACAAGGTCAGACTGCCCACTCAATCGGACTGCCCCCTCCGTCGTCGCCAAGACCCCTCGGACATCAGAGATGCCATCATCTAGCGTTGGCGGTTAAAACAACTTAATTAAGCAATTTTGTGCGATTGCTACAAATTGCCATCGGATTCTCGGGTAATTCGATATATTCATTTTTATCTTAACTATTTAGAATTTATGAGTTGGGCCAAACCATCTGCCTGTGAGGGAGGCCGCCCGTGAATCGTTCTATCGCCAGCATGAACATCATACTGCACGCCCTAGAAGACCATGTCGAGAAGAGCTGGATCAGAGAGGACGACAGGATTTCGCTTACCGGCTGCGCCCTGCTTGACACCATTGGGTCGCCGGTGCAACCGGATACGCTCTACATTTGCACGCCGCAGACCCTGACTGCCGACCTGCTCGCTCATGGCATTAATGCTGTCTGCTGCGGCATGCCCAATGTGCCCGAAGCGGCAATCGGCCCGCGCACCAGTCTCATCGTCGTCAAAGACGTGACGCTTGAGCTGACCGCCAACAAGGTCATCTCATTCTTTGCCAGCCAATCTCAGCTCTTTTTTGACTTGGGCAACGCTGCCCTTGCCAAGCACGACCCTGGAAACCTGATTCAGATTGCCGCCGGCTATTCAGGCTTGGCGTTGGCGCTGCTCGACATCAACCAGTCCATTGTTGCCCGCAGCATGCAGAGCGCGCAAATCGACAACCCCCTTTGGGAGACCATCACCCGAGATGACCTCCGCCTGCGGGCTGAGATAATGGATGGCTGGATCAAGAACACCAGCGGCCAGTCCTTTGACCGCCACGCCATCCGCTCCACCACCGTGGTCCGCCATCCCGTGCTCGAGCGCAACATCTATCGGAAAAACCAGTTGGTGGCGACGCTCTGGGCGTTTAAGACCAACCCCAATTCGCCCTTTGCCAAGTACCAGATTCAGCTTTTCTCGCAGCTTTCCGAATTCATCTGCGCTTGGGCCGAAGGAACCACGGATTTGGCTGTGGGGCGCGGCAGGGGCTATGAACCCTTCATCATCGACCTCATCCAAGGTGCTTTCAGCGACGAGAACGAGTGCCAAGCCGCCGCCTTGCGCCTGAACCTCAACCTGGCGCATAGGCCGGAATACCAACTCATCGTCTTTGATTCTTCAAGAGACCCGCTGCGCTATGAGCAATATCTAGAGCTCATGGATAAGATCGAGGACACGATTAGCGACTCCATCTGCGCCTTCTACGACGAGCACGTGGTGGTGCTTCTCCCTGCCCTGCGCTCCGGCTTCCTGGAACCAGGCGCAGAGCGACACATACGCGACCTGTGCAGCATCTACCATAGCAGCGCAGTCATTTCGGCTGGATACTTTTTGCTCGAGAGCACGCCAGCCGTCTATCAGCAGATCCTCGACGCGTTGATGGTAATTCGCTATCCACTGATGCTGGAAGACAGCGTCAACACTCTGTCCGACAACAGCAGCGAGCCCGCCGATCAGTTCTTCTACTACCATACCTTGACCGTGTGGCAGGGCAAGATGCGCCTCGTGCAGGTGCAGCCCTGGGAGACGATGTGCCACCCCATGGTTCGCACGGTGGTCCGCTACGACGCCGTCCACGAGACCGACTATCTGGTGACGCTGCGCGCCTACCTGGCAAACCGCTGCAACATCGCCTACACGGCCAAATTGCTCAACATGCACCGCAACACCCTGCTCTATCGCATCAAGAAGATCGAGGAGCTGGTAGGAACAGACTTTGAGGATTGGCGTCTGCGTCGACTGCTGCTGTTCTCGATTGACTACTACAACTTTGCCGAGTCCATCTCGCTCGACACCCTCAAGCGTCTGACCAGTGGCGATTACCCCGAAGTGGAAGACGACGAGTAGCGAGGAAGACTGGGGCGGGCCGTTCCGGGTCGTCAAACCCCAGACCGCATCGGGGCCTCAAACTCAAACCGCGAGCCCCCTTAAGGTTTGCAGCTCGCCCAAATCAATGCGCGCAACAACAGCAAAGCGGCCCGCACCTCCATCGGTGCGGGCCGCTTATCAGGTGGTGCGGTTACGCGTTCGCGCAGCTTACTTGGCCTCAGCCTTGGCAGCTGCTCCGCGCTTCT
>OMWF01000042.1 GCA_900314665.1 uncultured Actinomycetes bacterium | reverse complement strand
CAAGCCCGCCGGCTCTGCCCCCATGCCATCTGGACCAACGGGCGCTACGACCGCTACGCCGAGATGAGCGGTTACGTGATGGACATCCTCTACGACGAGAGCCCGCGCCTGCAGCAGGTGTCCATCGACGAGGCCTTCCTGGACGTGACTCCCGGGCAGTTCACCGGCGCCAGCCCCATCGCCGTCGCCGAGCGCATCAGGCAGCGCGTGAGCGAGCTGGGAATCACCTGCTCGGTGGGAGTCTCGACCAGCAAGACGGTGAGCAAGATAGCCTCCGATATGGACAAGCCCAACGGCCTCACGGTGGTCTTCCCCGGCACCGAGCAGGCGTTTCTGGCGCCCCTGCCCGTGGGCCGCATGTCCGGCATCGGCAAGCGCACCCAGGCCCGCCTGGCCCAGCTGGGCATCAAGACCCTGGGGCAGCTGGCGGACCTCGACGACGGGGCGGCCCACGACCTCTTTGGCGTCAACGCCGACAGCATGCGCGACCGCGCCCGCGGCATCGACCCCTCCCCCATCGTCACCGAAGGCGAGGTCAAATCCGTCTCCAACGAGCAGACCTACGCCGTCGACCTGCGCACTAGAGAAGAGATCGAGCCCGCCATCGCCAACCTGGCGGCCCGGGTGGGACGCCGCCTGCGCCGCAAGGGCCTGGCCGGCCACACGGTCACGCTCAAGGTCAAGTATCCGGACCTCTCCATCCACACCGCCCAGCGCGGGCTGCTCGCCGCCACTGACGACGAGACCGAGTTTGGCCCCGTGGCCCGCGCCCTCCTCGACAGCGTCTGGCAGCCGGGCACCGCGCTGCGCCTCATCGGGGTGGCGGTCTCAGGCTTTGGCCAGGTGGAGGAGCAGCTCTCGCTCTTCTCGGAAGACGAGGCGGCGGGCCAAGAGCCGGCCGGCGTCGACGCCGGCCACCCGGGCAAGCCAGCGGCCAAGCATCGCTCGGCAGCCGCCCGGCGCCAGCTCATCGACGCCACCGACAGGGTCAAGGACCGCTTTGGGGCGGATGCCGTGCGCTACGGCCGCGAGCTCAAGCTCTCCGACAACACCACCCACACCATGGCCCAGCACAAAGACGAGGTCGACGCCCATCACACCCGGCACGCCGAGCGCGACGGGAGCGCATCCCAGACCTCCGACCCGTCCCCGCTCGCGCCTGAGGACCCCGGCTACTCCTCGTAGCCCGCCCTGGCCACCACGTCGGCCACCATCGGCGAGTAGGGCTCGAGCTCCATGCCCTCCTTGGCCAGGTCGACAAAGGGGGCGTCGTTCCAGACGGCTTCCAGGCGGTAGAACTCGCGGGTCTCCGGCTTCATCACGTGCACCACAAAGTCGCCGTAGTCGAGCAGCACCCAGGCCCCGCTCTCCCGGCCCTCAACGTTGTCGATGGAGCGCCCGGTCTGCTCGCGAACCTGCTCGCGCACCTCGTCGACGATGGCGTTGAGCTGCGGCTTGCTCGTCCCCGTGGCAATCACGAAGTAGTCGGTCTCGGCCATCCGGTCGGCCACCCGCTGCACCACGATGTCAGAGGCTTTGACCTTGTCGGCGGCGCGGGCGGCGATAAGCGCGCAGGTACGGGAATCGGTGGACTGGCTCAAGCTTTTCTCCAATCAACGTCAGACGCCTCTGTGGACGTCTCCAGAGCATAAACGAGGCGGCGGCCGGGCCCTCCCGCCGCCGCCATACGATGGCACGCCGTGACGGCCGGCCTATTTCTTGGACTTCTTGGACTTCTTCTTTCTGCCCTTCTTGGCTTTCTTGGACTTCTTGGACTTCTTCTCGCTGTCCATGATCGCCTCAGCCTGAACGGCGTGCACGAGCAGGTCCTTGTCGTTATCGCCGCCATCGCTGGTGACCAGGTCGTTCCAGATCTCGATGGCCGCAGGATAGACGTAGTGACGGCGGTCGAAGAGCGACACCATGGTGCTGGCGTAGCAGGCGCGGTAGAGGTCGGGCAGGGGCTTGGCGCCGGCCAGGTCGCGCAGGACGCCCACCGTGGCGTAGGAGCGTCCCGGCTCGATCATGTCGGCCACGTAGACGAGCATGTCCAGGTCGGTCATGTCCGGGGCGCCCGTGGTGTGGCGGGAAATCGCCTGCAGGACCTCGGGGGCGAGCTCGGGGAACTCCTCCTTCAGGGCCACCGCTCCGGTGGGCGCGTGAAGCAGCGAGACCACGTCGCGCTCATGCCCCTCCGGGAAGTCGAACCCGATCTTCTTGCCCTGCTCGATGAGCTCGTCGGCGGGCAGCTCCTTGTTCCAATCATGGAGCACGCCGGCGATGCGGGCGGAGAAGACGTCGACGTCGTACATGCGCGCCAGCCGGGCGGCGGTGCGCTCCACGCCCAGGCTGTGCTTCAGGCGACGGTCCTCAAAGCGGTGGCGGATGGCGGCATGGGCCCGGGAGAGCAGCTCACGCTGCTCGGGGGTGAAGCCCTTGGCGTCATCGGACTCAGGACCCGGGGTCTCGACGTTCTTGTTCACAAAGACGCTGCGGTTGGCCGCCAGCATCTCCTTGAACTCGTCCGTCTTGGAGCGGGGCTCCTCGGCCTGCACCTCGAGCTCCTCGCTGTTCTCATGCTTCTTGCTCATGGGAATCCCCTCACTTGCCATTCGAGATGGAACCGACCTGGACAGCGTCGCCTGGGCAAGGTGTCAGCTGCGGTAGAGCTGCCGGTCTACGATGAACTTCTCGACCGGCTCAGGTACAAGATAGCGCACTGAGCGCCCGGCTGCCCGGCGACGGCGCAAGTCCGTTGAAGAGATGGCAAGCGCCGGCACCTCAAACAAGTGCAGGTCGAACTTCACCGCCGAGCGCTCATGGGCGGCGAGCGCCGCCTCGGGCTCGTAGCCGGGACGACTGGCGGCGATGAACGAGGCCAGCTTGGCCAGCCGGTCAGCGCTGCGCCACTGGAAGAGCTGGATGATGGCATCGGTGCCGGTGATGAAGTAGAGCTTGACGTTGTCGGGATAGTAGTCACGCAGCCAGGCGAGGGTGTCCACCGTATAGGTGACCCCCGGACGGTCGGTCTCGAGCCTGCTCACATCGAAGGCCGGGTTTCCGGCCACCGCCAGCCGCACCATCTCCAACCGGTCCTCGGAGCCGGTGACGTGGCGGTCGAGCTTCCACGCCGGCTGGCCGGTGGGGATGAAGATGACGGCGGCGAGGTCGAACTGCTCGCGGGCCTGCTCGGCGCAGACCAGATGCCCGAGGTGGATGGGGTCGAAGGTTCCTCCCATGATGCCCAGGCGGTACTCGCGCCCCGGATCAAGCTGGCCCAGACGGTCAAAGCGGCCGCTCTCGCTCACCACGCCCCGTTGCATGACGGCTTCGCTCATGCCCTGACCTGGCCCGTGCCCCGGAGGAGCGACTTTGTGGTGGTGAGCGCCCTCAGGCCCATGGGGCCGCGGGCATGCAGCTTCTGGGTGGAGATGCCCACCTCGGCGCCCAGGCCAAAGACGCCGCCGTCGGTGAGGCGAGTGGAGGCGTTGGCATAGACGGCCGCGGCGTCGACCCCCGCCAGGAAGCGCTCGCAGGCGGTGTAGTCCTCGGACACGATGGCCTCCGAGTGGCCGGTGCCGTAGCGGTTGATGTGGCTGATGGCCTCGTCGACGCCCGAGACGCACTTGATGGCGATCTCCGGGGCCAGGTACTCGGTCTCCCAGTCGGCGCCCTCCGGGTCGGCGGGCACGCAGCCAGCGGTCCCCTGCTGCCGGGCGATACGCAAGGCGTGCTCGTCGCAGTGCATGGTGACCTGGTGCTCTGCCAGCGCGGCAAGGCATGCGGGCAGCAGCTCGTCAGCCACGGAATCGTCGATGAGCAGGGTCTCGATGGCGTTACAGACGCCCACCCGCTGGCACTTGGCGTTGACGAGGATCTTGAGAGCCTTCTCGGGGTCGGCCTTCTCATGCAGGTACAGGTGACAGTTGCCCTCGCCGGTCTGGATCACCGGCACCTTGGAGTTGGCCACGCAGCTGCGGATAAGGCCCTTGCCCCCACGCGGGATGAGCAGGTCGATGAGACCGGTGAGCCCCATCAGCTGCTCCACCGCCTCATGCGACTCGTCGGCCATGACCTGCAGGCAGTGCTCAGGCAGGCCAGCGCCCTCGGCGGCGCGGGCGAGCACCGTGCCCATGGCATAGTTGGTGTTGCTCGCCAACGATCCGCCACGCAGGATGCAGGCGTTGCCGGTCTTGAGGCACAGGCCGGCGGCGTCGGCGGTGACGTTGGGCCGGGCTTCGTAGACGATGGCCACCACGCCGAGCGGAACCCGCACCGTGGTGAGCTGGACGCCCCCGGCAATGACGCGGCCGTCCACCACCTCGCCCAAGGGGTCAGGCAGCCCCACCAGCTCCTCCAGGGCGCTGGCAATGCTCTCGATGCGCTCGCGGTCGAGGAGCAGGCGGTCGAGAAGCCCCGCCGCGGTGCCCTTGGCGCGAGCAGCCTCCATGTCGCGGGCGTTGGCGCCGATGATCGCATCCGCCTCGTTGCGTAGGGCCTGGGCCATGGCGGCCAGGGCGTTGTTGCGCTGCTCGGCGGTGGTTGAGGCAAGCGGCCCCGCCGCCTGCTTGGCCAGCGTGGCCTGCACAAACGTCATGCTGTCGTGTTCGATCTGGTAGATGGGACCCATACGCGCCTCCCGCCTCGCGATGCACCGTTGTGCCCCGATTGTACGGTATTGCGCGGTGAACCACGCCCGATGTGAGACCCGGCGGCGCCAAAGCGGCAACGAGCAGGCGAAAAGAGCGCGGAAGGCTTCTGGCATGACCGCCGGGTTGCAACGCGTTTCCGCACTCCCGGAGT
>OMWF01000296.1 GCA_900314665.1 uncultured Actinomycetes bacterium | reverse complement strand
CGTGATGTCGTAGGCCACGCGATTGATGCCGTTCACTTCCCCGACAATCCTCGTCGAGATCTTGCCGAGCACCTCGTACGGCAGCTTCGCCCAGTCCGCCGTCATCGCGTCTTGGCTCTCCACCGCACGCACGATGATCGGGTGCTGGTACGTGCGCTCGTCGCCCATGACGCCGACGCTTCTCACATCAGGCAGCACGGCAAAGTATTGCCAGGCAGAATGCTCGCTATTGCGTGTGCCCGTCTCCTCAAACAGACGCTCGTTGTACGCGTCGATCTCCTCGCGCACGATCGCGTCGGCCTCTTTCAGCATCTCGATCTTCTCGGCATCCACGGCGCCGATGATGCGGATCGCGAGGCCCGGGCCCGGGAAGGGCTGGCGGTACACGATGTGGTCGGGCAGCCCCAGAACGGTGCCCAGCGCGCGGACCTCGTCCTTGAAGAAGTGGTCAAGCGGCTCGATCAAGTCGAAGTGCACGCCTTCGGGGAACGGAATCAGGTTGTGGTGGCTCTTGATCGTGCTCGCCTTGCCGCCCGTCTTGCGCGCGCCCGACTCGATGATGTCGGGATAGATCGTGCCCTGGGCCAAGAACTCCACACCGTCCAAATCCTGGGCGACGGCAAAGAATTCCTTCCAGAACTGCGTCCCGATAATCTGGCGCTTCTTCTCGGGCTCGGTCACGCCCTCGAGCAGCTTGAGATAGCGATCCTCGGCATGCACATGCACGAAGTCGACGTCAAACTGTTTCGTGAAGACTTCCTCGACCTGCTCGGGCTCGTTCTTGCGGAGAAGCCCATGGTTGACAAAGACGCAGGTGAGCTGTTTGCCGATTGCCTTTGCGCACAGCGCCGCGACAACCGACGAGTCCACACCGCCGGAAAGGCCCAGGATGACGCGCTTGTCCCCCACCTTCTCGCGGATCTCTGCAACCTTCTGCTCGACGATGTCGTCCATCTTCCAAGTTGCCTGCAGCCCGCAGATGTCAAACAGGAAGTTCTCCAGCATGCGCCTGCCGTACTGGGTGTGCCGCACCTCCGGGTGAAACTGCGTCGCGTAAAACTTGCCCTCGGCGTTTTCCATCGAGGCGACCGGACAGTTTGCCGTCGTAGAAGTGATGACGAAGCCCTCGGGTACCTCGGAGACCGCGTCGCGGTGGCTCATCCATACCGTCTGCTCGTCGGGTGTGCCGTCGAGCAGCTGCGATGCGCCAGTTCGTGTGATGTCGGTATGCCCGTACTCGCCCTTGTCGGTGTGGCCGACCTTTCCGCCCAGCGTGACGGCCATGATCTGCTGGCCGTAGCAAAAGCCCAGAATGGGCACGCCCAGCTCAAAGACCTTGGGATCCAGCGAGGGGGCGTCCTCTGCATAGACCGAAGCCGGACCTCCGGAGAGGATGATGGCCGACGGATGAGCCGCCGCCATCTCCTCCGCCGTGGCATCACAAGAGATTATCTCCGAGTAAACCCCCAGGTCGCGTACCCTTCGGGCGATAAGCTGCCCATACTGCGCCCCAAAATCAACCACCAGAACGGTCTGCATACCTGCTGTCTTCTCGGACACGACTTCCTCCTCGCAAACTCACGCTGCATCACACCGGGATTGCATCTACCGCATCCATCTTACGACGTGCAGCCCGCTTCCCAGCCGGGCACGGGAAAAAGCGCTCCGGTTTGCAAGCCCGATGCCCGTTCGGCGGAAAATGTTACCTTCGGTGAACTTTTTTCAATCAATTCTCGTATTGCTCTTGCTCATAAAGTTACCCATAGATTATATTTACATCGTTCCGGCCGTCCCCCGGAAACAGTCTCTTTCTTTCTTCGGTTCGTGCACCAAGCAAGAGCGGCGATCAAACAATGGCGACCTCCTCCCGGTCGCCTTTCTTGCGTTTAGGGGCCATTATCGCCTGCCGACAAAGCCCCCACGCAAGCACCGCCCGCTCCCCTTTTGGAAGCGGGCGGTGCAAGACCGCTCAGTATGCGAGAAACCCGCCTGCTCAGACGTTGAACTTGAAATGCATGATGTCGCCGTCCTGCACCACGTAGTCCTTGCCCTCCTGGCGCAACCGTCCGGCGTCGCGGCACCCGGCCTCTCCGCCCAGCTTCACGTAATCCTCGTAGCTGGCGGTCTCCGCCTTGATGAAGCCGCGCTCAAAGTCTGAGTGGATGACGCCCGCCGCCTGAGGCGCCTTGCAGCCCACGGGGATGGTCCAGGCCTTGACCTCCATCTCGCCTGCCGTGAAGAAGCTCTGCAGGCCCAGCAGACGGTACGCGGCCCTGATCAGGCGGTTGAGGCCCGGTTCGCTCATGCCCATGTCGGCCAGGAACTCCTTTGCCTCGCCGGGCTCCAGCTCGCCCAGCTCCTCCTCGACCTTGGCACACACCGGCACTGGCTCCTGCCCGTCAATCAGGGGCAGATCCGTGCGGGCGGCGTCCTCCTCGTCAACGTTTGCCACGTAGAGAATCGGCTTCATGGTAAGCAGGTGCAGGTCGTAGAGGGCGGCCTTCTCGTCGTCGTTCATCTCCATGTTGATGGCTCGGTTGCCCTCGCCCAGCCAGTCCTGCATCCGCTTGGCCACCTCAAGCAGCACCTTGGAGTCCTTGTCGCCGCGCTTGGCGTCTTTCTCCAGGCGCGGTATGGCCTTCTCCACAGTCTCCAAATCGGCAAGCACCAGCTCGGTGTTGATGGTGTCGACGTCGCTTGCCGGGTCGACGCGGCCGTCTACATGGACCACGTCGGGGTCCGAGAAGTACCGCACGACCTCGCAGATGGCGTTGGTCTCACGAATGTTGGCCAGAAACTGGTTGCCCAGGCCCTCGCCCTGGCTGGCGCCCTTGACCAGGCCGGCGATGTCCACAAACTCCACCGTCGCCGGAACGATGCGGCCCGGGTGCACCATGTCGGCCAGTACCTGCAGCCGCTCGTCGGGCACCTCGACGATGCCCACATTGGGATCTACGGTGGCAAAGGGGTAGTTGGCCGCCAGCGCATGGTTCTTGGTCAGAACGTTGAAGAGCGTCGACTTGCCCACGTTGGGAAGCCCCACGATGCCGATTGACAGTGCCACGGTGGTTCTCGTTTCTCTTGGAATCCTCTATTGCAAACCCATGTATGATACCGCGCGACGCAAGGTGCGACGGCTGCCGTCCGCGGGACGCCCCATCTGCCGCCGGCTGACGCGGTCTGGTGCCAATGAGGAGTGCTAGAGCAGCCTGAAATGGTTGCGTTTGAAGTCGATAAGCCCCTCCTGGCGCATGCGAGAGAGCTCTGAGGAGAGCGCCGATCGGTCGACGCACAGGTAATCGGCCAGCTCTTGCCTCGAGAGCGGAATGTCAAAGGTGCGCGAGTGCGTCTGCTTGGCCATACCGTCAAGGTAGCTCATCACCTTGTCGCGCGTGCGGCGACAGCTCAGGACGCCCAGCTTGCGATGCAGCTGCATGTTGCGCTTAGCCATGATCTGGACCAGGTTGCGGATCATGGTGTCGCGATAGCGTCCCGGCTTGACGCTGGGCTTGAGCAGCTGGCCCAAGGTGATGCCCAGGACGCGGCTGTCCTCCACCGCCTGCACCGTCACGAAGCTCTCCTGGATGCGCACCGCCGCCAGGGCTTCGGCAAAGACGTTGCCGGGGCCGGCCTCGCCAAAGATGGTGCGGTTGCCAAAGACGTCCTCCTCGAGCATCCTCACACGGCCCGAGACCACCGCATAGACGCTGGTCACCGGCGAACCCGCCGCCAACACCACCTCGTCGGCGGCATAGCTGTTCACCGTAGCCCCCACCAGGTCGAGCGCCTCGGGGAGCTCTTCTCGGCTGATGCCTTTGAAAAGCCATGTCCCCTCAAGCGCGTCAGCCGCCTCCTCAAGCACCCGTGCCATAGGTCTCCCTCCGCCCATTCAGGCAATTGTGTGCCGTTCATGGATTTGATTGTAATCGTTGCAAAAGCAACGATACCGCGCCCGACCGCCCCCTATCTTTATGTTGTGCTTAAGCGGCGAGGCCCGCACCCCTTAGCGGGTTCGCCCCCACTTCGACGAGGAGGTCGTCCCATGTCCGAGATGTTTTGTTTTCAGTGCGAACAGACCATCGGCTGCTCCGGCTGCACCATGAAGGCCGGCGCCTGCGGCAAGTCCGCCGAGGTCGCCAACTTGCAGGATGAGCTCACCGGCGCGCTCGTGGCGCTGGCCAGCGCCGTTCAGGACGGTAAGGTTGCCCGCACCGACGAGCTCGACCAGCTCTTCATCGAGGGTCTCTTCACCACCGTCACCAACGTCGACTTTGACGCCGACGCCGTTCAGGCCTTGATCGACCGCGTGCACGCTGCCGGCGCCGGCGCCGTTGACGTCGACTACGACATGCTTAAGGTCTGGAACGCCCAGGAGGATGTCCGCTCCCTCAAGTCCCTCATCCTCTTTGGCCTGCGCGGCACTTCCGCCTACGCCAGCCACGCCCTGGTCCTGGGATATCGCGACCGCGAGGCCACCGGCTTCTTCTACGAGGGCCTGGCGCTGGTCGGATCCGACGCCGATGCCGACACCCTGCTGGCCGGCGTCCTCAAGGAGGGCGAGACCAACATCGCCATCATGAAGCTCCTCGACCAGGCCAACACTGAGTCCTTTGGCACCCCGCAGCCTGCCACCGTCGAGCTCTCCGTGGAGCCCGGCCCCTTCATCATCGTTTCCGGCCACGACCTGGGCGACCTCAAGATGCTGCTCGACCAGGTCAAGGGCACCGGCGTCAACGTCTACACGCACTCCGAGATGCTCCCCGCCCACGGCTATCCCGAGCTGGCCGCCTACGACGAGCTCAAGGGCAACTTTGGCAGCGCCTGGCAGAACCAGCGCAAGGAGTTTGACGGCGTTCCCGCTCCCATCCTGTTCACCACCAACTGCCTGATGCCGCCGGCCCCCTCCTACGCCGACCGCGTCTTTACCACCGGCGAGGTCCAGTTCCCCGACACCCCGCACATCGATCCCGATGCCCAGGGCCACAAGGACTTCAGCGCCCTCATCGCCCGCGCCAAGGAGCTGGGCGGATACGAGACCCGTCAGGAGCGCACCGGCGCCAACGGCGGCTCCACCGTCATGACCGGCTTTGGCCACGCCGCCATCCTCTCCCACGCCGGCGAGGTTGTAGAGGCCGTCAAGCAGGGCGCCATCAGTCACTTCTTCCTGGTGGGCGGCTGCGACGGCGCCCGCAAGGAGCGCGATTACTACACCCAGCTGGTGAAGCAGGCCCCCTCCGACTCCATCATTCTCACCCTGGCCTGCGGTAAGTACCGCTTCAACGACCTTGACCTGGGCACCATCGGCGGCCTGCCCCGCATCATGGACATGGGCCAGTGCAACGACGCCTACGGCGCGGTCCAGGTGGCCCTCGACCTGGCCGACGCCTTCAACTGCGGCGTCAACGACCTGCCGCTCACCCTGGTGCTCTCCTGGTACGAGCAGAAGGCCGTCTGCATCCTGCTGAGCCTGCTGTCGCTGGGCATCAAGAACATCTACCTCGGCCCGACCCTGCCCGCCTTTGTCTCCCCCGGCGTGCTGAACAAGCTGGTCGAGGCCTACCAGCTGACCCCCACCTCGACCCCCGAGGCTGACCTGGAGAAGATCCTGGCCTAAGGTAGGTACCCCAAGTACCAACACGGTGCCAGCCGGACAATAACATCTCGGACACGGCTGGCACCGTTTGCACCTTTGACGCCGTCAGAGCCATCGACACCATCAGCACCGTCGGTGCCCCTGGCGTCGCCGCGTTACCCGCACCACCGGCACCATCAACGCCTCTGGCGCCACTCTCTCAACCAAATCACGCTAAAGCAAAAGCGGAAGCCCCCATTCAGCTTCCGCTTTTGCTTTAGCCTATCAACCAGCAGTTTACGTCAAACATTGTATTTTTACTTGTCGCTTAATATGTACATTGATTAGACTATGCCACAGCGGCTGCGGCAGAAGCCGTGATGGTTTACCGGCAGATAACCAACAAGTAAACGTTAGAGGTGCGGTCGATGCAGAACGTATCGTCTTCATTTGCCCGGCAGCATTTGAAGGCTTGCTGCGATATCGCAGCAACCGGCGAGCCCGTCATCGTCACCCGGCAGAACGGGGATGACTGCGTGCTCATCTCGCTGAAGCGCTTCTCGATCTATGAGGACATGGCCAACGATGCCCTCATCGAAAAAGCCCGGGAGAACAAGTCCCACTAGCAGCAACTGAACACCCGCTCTTACTCACCGGTCTGTCTCTCTGACAGGCTGACGGCAGGTCTCACCCCAAGGCCTGCGCCGAACAGGCGGCTTGTGCCTGACCGACGCAGGCAGCTCAGCACACGGAGTGCTCTCGTTTCTCCCCAGACGACAGCAGGCCCCCGGTCGAGCTGCTCGACCGGGGGCCTGCTTTACTTGCGGTGAATCAGAAGGCCAGATAAGCCGGATGGCTTACATCATGCCGCCCATGCCGCCGCCGGCGCCAGCGCCAGCAAGAGCGGACAGATCCGGACCCTCCTTGGGGATCTCGTTGACGGTGGCCTCGGTGATGAGGATCAGAGCGGCCACGGAAGCGGCGTTCTGCAGGGCGGTGCGGGTGACCTTGACGGGGTCGATGACGCCCATCTCAATCAGGTCGCCGACCTCGCCGGTGCCAAAGTTGTAGCCCTCGCCCGGCTTGAGCGCCTTGACCTTCTCGACCATCACAGCGCCCTCGTAACCGGCGTTGGAGGCGATGGTGGACAGCGGGGCGACCAGGGCGCGACGGATGATGTCGATGCCGACGGCCTCGTCGTCATCGGTGGTCTCAACCTTGTCCAGAGCGGGCAGCGCGTCGACCAGAGCCACGCCGCCGCCGGCGACGATGCCCTCCTCGACAGCAGCGCGAGTGGCCTGCAGGGCGTCCTCGATGCGATGCTTCTTCTCCTTGAGCTCGGACTCGGTAGCGGCGCCTACCTTGATGACAGCCACGCCACCGGAGAGCTTGGCGAGACGCTCCTGGAGCTTCTCGCGGTCAAAGTCGGAGGTGGTGTTCTCGATCTCGTTCTTAATCTGCTTGATGCGAGCGTCGATGTTCTCCTTGGAGCCAGCGCCGCCGACGATGGTGGTGGTGTCCTTGGTGACGGTCACGCTCTTGGCGGTGCCCAGCAGGTCAATGGTGGCGTCGGCCAGCTTGTAGCCGAGCTCCTCCACGATGGGCTGGCCGCCGGTGAGGATGGCGATGTCCTCGAGCATGCGCTTGCGGCGATCGCCAAAGCCGGGGGCCTTGACGGCGACGCAGTTGAAGGTGCCGCGCAGCTTGTTGAGCAGGAGGGTGGCCAGAGCCTCGCCCTCGACGTCCTCGGCGATGATCAGGAGCGGCTTGCCGGTCTTGGCGACCTCGTTGAGCACGGGCATGAGATCCTGCACGGAGCTGACCTTGGAGCCCACCATCAGGATGTACGGATTCTCGAGCACGGCCTCCATACGGTCGGTGTCGGAAGCCATGTACGGGGAGATGTAGCCCTTGTCGAACTGCATGCCCTCGACGGTGTCGATGTCGATGCCAAAGGTCTGGGAGTTCTCAACAGTGATGACGCCGTCCTGGCCGACGACCTCCATGGCCTCGGCGATCTTCTCGCCAATCTCAGAGTCGCCAGCGGAGATGGTGCCGACGTTAGCGATCTGGTCCTTGCCGGAGACGCGCTTGGCCTGAGCCTTAATCTCCTCCACGACCGCGTCGACGCCCTTCTCGATGCCGCGGCGGATGGCCAGGGGGTTGGCGCCGGCGACGACGTTCTTGAGGCCCTCGTTGACGATGACCTCGGCCAGCAGCGTAGCGGTGGTGGTGCCGTCACCAGCGACGTCGTTGGTCTTGACGGCGACCTCCTTGACCAGTTGGGCGCCCATGTTCTCGATGGGATCCTCGAGCTCGATCTCCTTGGCGACGGTCACGCCGTCGTTGGTGATGGTGGGAGCGCCGTAGCTCTTCTCGAGAGCGACGTAGCGGCCCTTGGGGCCAAGGGTTACCTTGACGGCGTCAGCCAGCTTGGTGGCGCCAGCGGCCAGGCCGTTGCGCGCGTCGGAATCAAACGTGATGTTCTTAGCCATTGACGTTGAGTCCTTTCAGAATGTGGTGGTGGAAACGTGCGAGCCGGAACAGTGAATCCGGAAAGTTACTTGGTGAAGACGCCGTAGATGTCGTCGGAGCGGAGCAGCAGGTAATCCTCATCGCCCATCTTGACCTCGGTGCCGCCGTACTTGCCGTACAGGACTGCATCCCCAACCTCGACCGGCGGCTTGACCATGTTGCCGTCCTTGTCGAGCTTGCCATCGCCCACGGCGACGACGGTGCCGCGCTGCGGCTTCTCCTGGGCATCCTTGGCAATGAACAGACCGGCCTCAGTGCGCTCCTCAGCGGGATCCGGCTTGACGATGACGCGATCACCCAGCGGCTTCAGGTTCAATTCCATGAAACGAGCCTCCCTTTCAAAAACGACCACACGACGTGTTTGAGCACGAGATTTGTGATTAGCACTCAACCTTTCCGAGTGCCAACGTCAAAGATATTACCGATGTTCATATGAGATGGCAACCTTTGTAAACAAAATGACACTAAATTATCTATAAGTGAACGACTAAGATTTCATGCTTCTTTAAGTGTAAAAGAACTTTGCGAGGCATGGGGCGCTGGATGGCATGCGGATGTCGGACTGTGGAGGCGACGCTTAGCCTTTGACAGCCGGAAATCCGTCTTAAGTCGGCCTCGGCGCGATGACGAACCGGGATTATCTCCCTTTTCTCGTTGAGGAGCCGGCACTGGCGCTTTGAAGGATGTCATAACCGTACGCCTGCGGCAGCGGAGCGCGCCCACGGCCTCGGAATCGTCGCACGGCCGGACATCTGCGGCAGCCACCCAGCTGGGCCTGCCGAGTTTTCACCTGCTCCTACTGCTCGGAATCGATGATTCCCACTCGGCGCGCCCACGGGGTCAACCAGCCGCGATAGACCAGCCCGTACGCCACATAGGCCAGGGCCAGGGCGGTCAGCACGTCGATGATGGAGTGCTGTCGCAGGAAGAGCGTGGCCACGATGATTGCGAAGCAGATGACCCATGAGGTGGGTCGCATCCAGTGCAGCGCCTTGTGGTCCTTGATGCCCTGGCATTTGAGAAGCGCGCAGTGGGCGGCGACGGTGTTGTAGACATGGACGCTGGGAAGCACGTTGTCGGGAGAGTCGGTCTGCCAGAGCTGGGTCAACATGACAGCAAAGACGTTGTCCTGAGGAATGGAGTCAGGACGCAGGTTAAGACCGGTGGGCCACACCAGCGACACGATGACAAAGACGCTCATGCCTATCGCCAAAAACGGCACGTAATGGTCAAAGTCCCAGGGCTTGCCTCTGAACAAGCCTTTGGCGGCAAACCAGAAGATGGGCAGGATCCAATAGGGAAACCAGATCAGATAGGGAATGATGAAGTACTCGCACACGGGAATCAGGTCGTCGATAGGCGTATGGATGATGTGGTACTCAGCAGGATGGTAGGCGTTCTCCAGAAACCAGAACATGAACGAGTAGAGCGCAAAGAAGCAACCCGTCCACAAGTAGGGGTAGCGCTTGATGGAGCCAGTCAGGGTGCGAAGAGCGCGAACGGGAATCGGACGCGGTGCAACCGAACCTGCTGTGACGGTGTGCTTATGGTCGTTCTTGCTCATTGCCTACCTGCAAATCTATGATGTCGCCCAACGTCTCCGTGAGCATACCTAACAATCGTGGCAAACGATAGGTGCGGCTTCTCCAGCATGCCGCGAGGCTGCGCGGCGGGGGGTCGGCCCCTCGCCGCAGCCGCGTCATGGCGCTGATGGAAGCCTCCTAGTACGGCTCCTCGATGTCCATGCCAGGTTGGGCGTCGACGCTGAGCCCCTCAAACTTCTCTTGGTGATAGCGCTCGCGGGCCACCGCCCC
Source organism: uncultured Actinomycetes bacterium (assembly GCA_900314665.1). Lineage (GTDB taxonomy): Bacteria > Actinomycetota > Coriobacteriia > Coriobacteriales > RUG033 > RUG033. The sequence continues at coordinate 1,363 of OMWF01000296.1, read as the reverse complement.
AATCATCCCCGCATTGTCGGTGCAAGCCGAGAAGGGCGGCAGGGTCACCTTGATGTGCAGCCGCTTCAGGGCGCGGGCCAGGTCATGGCGCAGTTCGGGGTTGGCCGCCACCCCGCCGCCCAGGCAGAACTGGTCGACGCCGGTCTGCTCGACCGCCGCCTTGGCCTTGGCCACCAGCACGTCGACCACGGCAGCCTGAAACGACGCTGCCAGATCGGGCAGGTTGATGGCTCGTCCCGCATCGTTTGCCTGGTGGATGTAGGTGATGACGGCCGTCTTGAGGCCGGAGAGCGAGAAGCGATAGTCATGGCTGTGAAGCATGGCCCGCGGGAAGCGGATGGCCCTGGGGTTGCCCTCCTTGGCGAGCCGTGAGATGACCGGCCCGCCGGGATACCCCAGCCCCAGCGCCTTGGCGACCTTGTCGAAGGCCTCCCCCACCGCGTCGTCGAGGGTCGAGCCCAGCACCTCGTAGTCGCCCCAGTCGCGGGCGTGCACGAGCATGGTGTTTCCGCCCGAGACGAGCAGCGCCACCAGAGGCGGCTTGACCTCGGGGTCGATGAGGCGGTTGGCGTAGAGGTGGCCCTCGAGGTGGTTCACACCGATCAGCGGCAGGCCGCTGGCCCATGCCGCGCCCTTGGCAAAGGCGACGCCCACCACCAGAGCTCCCACCAGGCCCGGACCCACCGTGACCGCGATGGCGTCCAAGTCGGAGAAGTCCAGGGGCGCCGGCCGTCCCAGCTGCTCGCCAGCACGTGCCAGGGCCTCGTCCACCACCCCGCAGATGGCCTCGGTGTGCTTGCGGCTGGCGATCTCGGGCACCACCCCGCCAAAGCGGGCGTGGAAGTCGATCTGGCTGGCCACCACGTCGGCATGGAGCTGCTCGGCGTCATCGATGATGGCGGCCGCGGTCTCATCGCAGCTCGACTCGATGGCCAGGATCAGCGGATGCGGAGCCGAGACCTGCCCGGCCTCCGCCTCATGCCGTACCGAATCGCCCAGGTCCATGCCGGCCACCACTGGATCCTCCACAGGCGTCTGCTGGTGGTGCGTGAACTGCGGCAGCGGCAGCTCGGCAAGGGCCATGCCGTTGTCACCCACCGCAAAGCCGGTGGCGGCGAGAAAAGCGCGGACTCCGGGGGCCTGCTCGGGGGCCTTGGCCGTCGCATGCGCGGCGCCCAGGTCGAGTGCGTCGTGCGTGACGCGCTGCAGCAGCTGTGCGGCCACCCCCTGGCGGCGAGCCTCGGGCACCACCGCCACGCGCAGCAGAACCGCCGTACCCCGCGACACGCGGATGCCCGCGTATCCGATGACCTCGCCCTTCTCGCGAGCGATCCACCAGGACTCGTCGGGCCTGGTCAGGCTG
>OMWF01000025.1 GCA_900314665.1 uncultured Actinomycetes bacterium | reverse complement strand
GCACTCGCCGGTGCAGGCGTCCACCAGCACCACCCGCTCGATGGTCTCGCCGCCAAAGAGCCCGATGGTGCGGGTCTGCACCGGGCATATCCACCAGGGGTGCCCCTCTTCGTCAATCTCAAAGGCAAGCTGCTCAAACATGTAGAACGGGTACTTGAGCTGCACGTAGCGGTCGATGTTGCGCGCAAACGGCTCGCTCTGGGTGTACTTCATGGCCTCGTTGAGGCGCACAATCTGGGTGTTTTGCGTGGTCATGTCAACCAGCACGTACGCCGGGATGCCCGGGGTGCGGTTGGTGATCCACTTGAAGAAGTCGGCATACCCAAGCGGGCTCACCCGCACCGGGGTGTCGTGGTAGTTGATCTGGCTGTAGAGGTCGCTGATCTCAAACTGGCTGACGTAATCAGGGATGGTGCCCATGGCGCGGTTGCCCAGGATGACGGCGGAGTCGTGGTCGATGACCGGAATCTGCGAGTAGTCGACCTCCGGGATGTCGCTGGCAAAGTCGTACTCGTCAGTGTGCAGCACGGCCGAGTAGCGTGCCGCGTTGAAGGGGAAGAACGTGCTTGAGGCAAAGGCGCCGAGAATCCCCACCAGAATGACGATGACCGGTATCCACGAGAGCCGCTTGAAACGGGTGGCTTTCTTCTGGCGGTCGATGTTGACCTCGGCCTTTGCCTGGTTTGAGTTGTAGAGCGAGCGGAAGATGAGAAACGCCGGCACGCAGAGGAAGATGCCGACAAACCACCACAGGTCCGCAGAGTGGATGTTGAGCGACGGATGGAACCACCAGTAGCAGAAGCCGATGACGACAACCGCCACAATGGCCCACGTGATCCAGAAGCGCTTGCCGTGCTTCTTGAAGTTGATGTTGATGGTCGGCCGGCTCGGGCCCGAGTGACCGCCGTCGCCAGAGCCCTCTTCGGCAGCGGTTTCCTCAGGTCGTCGGTGGGGGCCGCCGGGTCCACCCATACCGCCCCCCATAAACATCCTGAGGAGGTCTTCCCAATTGTTCTGTGGCATCGGATTCCCATCCATCCCTGTTCGGTTTCAGTCACAAAGCAAGCCTACCATGACAGTCCAATGCAACTTGTCATATTGGCAACGGCGAGTAGTGAGCGTGGTTACAGAAATTGAGGATGAGCGAGCGGTTTTATTGCCCGCCGGGGAAGGCGCCCATGCAAGCTCCCGTCGAACTAGGTAGCCCGCTTCGCGCGGAGGCGAACGCCGGCCTCGAGTTCCCTCCGCACGGGCTCCCTTCCGTCCGGTCCTTGTCTACAAGCTCGCAAGGGCAGCGCCCGCCCTCACGCAGATGTCGTGTTAGGACGGGATTTTGACCCGGAAACCGCTCTCCGTGTCGCAGATGTCGTGTTAGGACAGGGTCCTGGGCGTGGAGCCAGCCTTGAATGAGGCGTATTGAGCTTGCCTGGCTTATGCGACCTGGGATTTTTTCAATGGAGGGGTTTCGACTGCCTCTCCGAGCATGTCCCAACGGCACATCTGCGGCAGAGGAACCCGCCCCCAGCGGAAAAGCATCTCCTTACGACGCATCTGCGACAAGGGCGGACCGCTCGAAGCCCCGGCCCCCTCCCAACCGGGCATCTGCGGCACAAAGGTCACGCTGCGCCCACCAGAAAAGGCCCCGCAGCTCGGCAACCGAGCTGCGGGGCCTCGAAACGCGCGTCCTGGCAGCGCACCGGTTTACTTGGTGTGGCTGTCAAAGAAGTCGAAGGTCTCGGGAATCTCCTGGGTCCACTCATCACCGTGGGGAGCGCCGCCGACGGTCACGAACTTCTCGATGTTGGCACCCTGGCTCATCGCGATGTCGTAGGCGTTGACCATCAGGTCATAGCCGTTGCGGTCCTCAGTGCCGCCCACGTACATGACCGGCGTGGTGATGGTGCTCCAGTCAAAGCAGGTTGGCTCCAGGAAGGCGCCGGACGGGCTGCCCGCCGCAAAGCGGTCGCCGTAGAGCGAGAGTTGCGCCCAGGTGCCGCAGCCGCCCATCGAGATGCCCATGATGTACTCGGCGTTGATGTTGATGTTCCAGTTGCTCTCCACCCAATCGAGGCAGACCTGCACGTTGCTGCCGGCAAGCGCGATGTCGGCAAGCTTGCCCGCGGAGTGGCCCTGGGGGTTGGTGAGGTCGGTGTCAGGGGTGATGGGCACCATGCCCGCAGGAGGAATCGATGCGCCAAAGTTGCAGAGCTTGCAGTACGAGCCCGGCCAGACCACGATGTAGCCGCGCTGCTCGGCCTCCTTCATCAGGGGACGGACCCGGTCCTGGTCGGCAAAGGCGTAGGTGCTGCCCGCGCCGTGTAGCTGCACCACCATCTTATTGGGAGTAGAGGGGTCGTAGGAGGTGGGGATGTACACCGCCACCGGCTCCAGCTTGCCGATCTCATCGTTCCAGTACGTGTAATAGCTCTTGCCCACTGTTTTGCCGCGGAAGAACATTTTGAGGTTGTAGACGTCGTCCTTGCTCACCTGGAAGTCGCCGTTGTTGCCCAGGCCGTAGAACTTCCCGTTGCTCACGTCGGTCTTGCCAAAGCCGCTCACCATGAACGACTTGAGCGGCACAAAGACGGTGGAGTCGGCCTCGTAGGGGGCGGCGTCCAGGGTGACCGACCCGCCGTAGGCCTTGGCGGAGGTGCTGCCCAGCGTCACCTCCATGGTCACGCCAGCATGGGTGGCGCTGATGGCGTCGCCGTCGCGGGTGACCGTGAAGTCGGGCGCGTAGATGCGGGTCAGATCGTCGAGGCTGGCAAAGATCACGCCGTCGCCGTTGGACTGCAGCGGATGCTCCAGCATGTAGGCGCAGTAATCGATCAGGATGCGATCGGAGTTGGCTGTGTAGTAGATGCCAGCCGGCTGCCACTCATACTCCGTGCCGTTGGGCGACGTGTAGTTCATGGCGGGCTGAGCTGCCTTGGACGACCCTGAAGCAGCCGCCGTCGAGCTGGCACCGGTACTGCTGGCGGAGCCGCAGCCGGCCACCAGCGCAACGGTCAGGCATACCGCGGCCGACAACGGCGCAAGCAAGCGCTTTCGCATAGTTGGTTCCCCTTCCCGAATGTGTGCTGGAAAGCGGCGGGCATCCCTGCTGCCTGCGCTTTCCGCTCCCCGTACGTACAGACCTTGAAGAATCCCTCTTAACATGCCTGTGAGTCTGAAGCGTCAGCTACCCCTGCGGTCGTCACCCCCGATTCTGCCCAATCCCCAATTCAAAGAAGTGCGCGATACGGCTACGGGCCTCCCCAGACAAAGCCCGTACCCCACTTGCTATAGCTGTTTTGCAGGTTGGCCCATCCAACGAGGAGCGCCCCAAGCCGCAGCGCCGTCGCTTCTATGCACCCATGCTCAGGATGTCGTGCAGGCATGCATCTGATCGCCGCCCGCTGCGCGCATGAAGGAAGGGACGCCGCCAGACTCAGCGGCACGAGCCAGCTCCGCCAGGGCATCCGCCACCGCGTCGTCGAAGGTGGACCCAATGTGCCAGCGGCTCGCCCGGGTCACCGCCTTGTTTGCGTTGGCTACCGCGGTGGCGTTTGGCAGGTACTCCATCATGGCGAGGTCGTTGTCGGAGTCGCCAAAGGCGCAGATCTCATCGGCTTCAAGACCCAACGCTTCCTGGAGGATGCGCACGCCCGAAGCCTTGGTCCATCCCGCCGGAAGCACGTCGAGCATGCCGGGAGCGGGGCTCAGATAGTGAAACTCCGGCGCCGCCTCGTCCGCCAGCGCATGCACGGCCTCTCCGTCGATGGCAGGGTCGTCAGGGTCCCACATGATGCCCGCCGTGGAGAGCTCCCACTCGGGAAGGCCGGGCAGGGGCCTGATCGCCGGATCGGCGCTCCAAGAGGTTTTTGAGAAGTCCTGGGGGCTGATGCCGCAGGCCTTATCGCCATGGGGGCTGCGGGTGATGAGCCAGGTGCCGGGCATGGTGCGCAGCGCCGCCATCAGGTGCTCGAGCGCCTGCCGGTCGAGCACCACCCGATGGATGAGCTTCCCGTCGACAAACACCTTCTTGCCGTTGCTCATAAGACCGGTGGCAAAGCACTCGGTGTGCCCGCGAAACATGTTGGTGAGGTCGCGCTGGTCTCGCCCCGAGGCGGGCCCAAAGCGCACGCCCAGCTCCTGAAGCCGATGGATGGCGGCGAGCGCCTTATCGCTCACCTGCATGCGCTCGGGGCAGGTGAGGGTGTAGTCCATGTCGGTCAGCACCAGCTTGATCACGCGCGACGCTCCTCTCCGGTGGCGGCTCTCCTCACCCCATGCTGCCACGGGGCGCTATAAGGTAGGTACCGATACCGGTGAAAGGTCGAACCAGGAGACGGGTCGCGAGCCGCGCGACCGACGCCTCGAGAACGGAGGACCCATGGCCCTGCTCGATGGATTCTTTCAGAACACCCGCAAGCCGGAGGGTCTCGGCGGGCGCATGATGCTCGACATCATGAACGGCGGCGCACACGAGAAGCTCGCCACCTGGGCCCTTGACCAGCTCGCATTTGCCGGCGACGAGCAGATGCTCGACCTGGGGTGCGGCGGCGGCGCAAACCTGGCGCGGCTGTTGGCCAAGGCGCCCGAGGGCACGGCAACGGGGGCCGATTACTCCCCTGCCAGCGTCGAGAAGAGCCGCGAGGTCAACGCCCAGGCCATAGCCGAGGGGCGCTGCCAGGTGGTGGAGGCGGACGTGGCCGAGCTGCCCTTCGCCGATGACGCCTACGACCTGGTCACCGCCTTTGAGACCATCTACTTCTGGCCCCAGATGGAGAAAAGCCTGGCCGAGGCCTGGCGCGTGGTCAAGCCCGGCGGGCGTTTTGCCATCATCAACGAGGAGGACGGCCTGCACGAGAAGACCACCGAGTGGTCGGGCCGCATCGACGGCATGCGCGTCTACACCCCGGACCAGCTTGAGCAGCTGCTGCGCGGCGCGGGCTTCTCGGACGTCCGCATCATCGAGACACCGGACCCCAGCTACAACTGGATCATCTTCGAGGCCCGCAAGTAGGCGAGAAGGCCGGAGCTCTGCCGGTGCCTGCCCCGGCAGAGCCTCCGCGCGCCCTGGCGCCGGCAGGGCCTCACACGCCTCGCCGCCACCGCCTCCCACACGCCCCGACGCTAGCGCCTGCCTCTAAGCTTCGAGCACTGTCGCAGATGTCACAAAAGGACATCGTTTCAAGCCAGCCGCGGACCTTCCTCGCCAGCAAAGTCCCAGGAATTCGCCGCGCACGATCGCCGCAAGAGGAGAAATGCCACCCTGTATCATGTCCCTTTGTGACATCTGCGACAGGCGCAGGCGTCGGAGCGGCCCGGGCTTGGCCGCCGGAACGGGCTGGGGCGGTGCGGCGTCCCTGTGCGAACGCACGCCCTACTTCTTTATGACGGCTATCTTCTGGGCCATGCGCTGGACGCCCGGCAGCATCGCCGCCACCTTGAACAT
>OMWF01000153.1 GCA_900314665.1 uncultured Actinomycetes bacterium | reverse complement strand
GGCCCGGCATGGCTGCCAGCCCGGAGCTGCCGGCAACCCCCGGGCTATTACCGGAAGCGCTGTGAGCCAGAACCTGCAAAACCCTGTCGTTCGTCTATCATCAGGCACGAGTGGGCGCCGCCCGCCCCGGCGGCGACAAATCGTCACGGCGGCCGCCCCGCCGCCCTCAAACCATGGGAGAGGAGCTCCATCCATGTCTCAAGTTCCTTCGTTCGACGAGTGGCTCGCCGAGGCAAAGGCCGATCCGTCCGCCCATCAGTGCGGCATGTACCTCTGCCACAACGGCGTGGTGCGAGAGGTCGCCAAGGAGATCGTGCGTGCGTACGGCGACAACGACGCCGCTGTGACCGGCATGGACTTCTCGTACGACCAGGCCCTGCTTGACCAGGCGATTGAGGAGGCCAAGGGCTATCCCGGCATCTTCTATGTGCGGGTTTGGCTCAACTCCGGCCATCTTGAGGTGGGCGACGACATCATGCGCGTGCTGGTGGGCGGCGACATTCGCGAGCGCACCATCGACGGGCTGGTCAAACTGGTCAAGAACATCAAGGACAACATCGTGCGCGAAATCGAGGTGCGCGACTAGCCACCCATGACGCATCGCGGCGACAGAAACGGGTATGAGGCCATCCGCTACGCCATGCAGGAGGCGGAAGAGGCCTTAGACGAGAGGCTCGACGCTCAGGAGCGTGCCGAGCAGAGCCCCGCTGCACCCGATTCGGCACCGTCTGGTGCTGACGATGCGCCCGCTGCCAGCTCGGATGCCGATGAGCTGCTGGCGGCGGGCGTGCAAGCACCGGCGCGCACCACGGTGCACGGCACGGTCGACCAGCCGGTGCTCACCGCCGCTCCGCCTCGGTCGCTGACCGAGCCTGGCCCCGACGGCGGCCCCTCGATACTGGAACGCCTCGATTCGGTGCCCCTCGATCCGGGCTGCTACCTCTGGAAGGGCGCCGCCGGTGAGGTGCTCTATGTGGGCAAAGCCAAGCACCTGCGCGACCGCATGCGCCAGTACGTGCTGGGCCAGGATGAGCGGGCCAAGATTCCGCTGCTCATGGAGCAGACGCATGACTTTGAGTATGTGGTCTGCCAAAACGAGACCGAGGCCCTGGTGTTGGAGAAGAACCTCATCCAGCAGTACTCGCCGCCTTACAACGTGGACTTTCGCGACGATAAGAGCTACCCCTTCATCGCCCTCACAGAAGGCGACGAGTTCCCCGCCATTAAATACACGCGCGAGAAGCACAAAGCCACGACTAGGTACTTTGGCCCCTATACGGACTCAAGGGCGGCCCGCAAGCTGGTGGACATGGTGCGCAAGGTGGTGCCCATCTGCTCTGCCTCCTGCGCGGAGTGGCGCCGCCTCAACCGCCGACTCTCCGGTGGCGAGACGTACTTGCAGGTAGGTGAGGTGGAGCGGGGCAAGGCGTGCTTTGACTACCACGTGGGGCTGGGGCCGGGGCCGTGCTGCGGGGCCTGCTCGCCCGAGGAGTATCGCGAGAACGTCCGCAAAGCAGAGCGCTTTCTGGCCGGCCAGCGCGGCGGCTTTGTGCGGGAGCTTGAGGACGAGATGCGGCAGGCGGCGGCTGACCTCGACTTTGAGCGCGCCGCCCGCTACCGCGACCGCATCGCCGCCATCAAGTCGCTCGAGGAGCGTCAGCACGCGGTGTCCACCACCTTAGACGACATCGACGTGGTGGGGTTTGCCCGCGAGGAGACCATCACCGGCGTGCACGTCTTTGTGGTGCGCGAGGGCCGGGTGCTTATCGGCAACGAGTTTGTGCTGGACAAGGGCTTAGACGTGCCCATGGACGACCTGGTGGAGACCTTCCTCACCCGCTACTACGACCAGTCGTCCTCCATCCCCCGCGAGGTGGTGCTGGAGCAGCTGCCCGAGGACCCGGCTCCGCTCGAGGAGTGGCTCACGGGGCTTCTCGCCAGCAAGCACGGGGCCAAGGTGCACCTCACCGCGCCCCACCGCGGCGAGAAGGCCGAGCTCCTCAAGCTGGCTCAGCGCAACGCCTCCCACACCCTCACGCGCTACAAGGTGCGCACCCGCTACGACGACGAGCGCACTAACAGGGCGCTGTTGCAGCTGGAGAGCGCGCTGGCGCTGCCCGACCCGCCCATGCGCATCGAGTGCTTTGACGTGTCCACCATCCACGGGCGCTACTCGGTGGCCTCGATGGTGGTGTTCACCAACGGGCGTCCCGACAAGAGCCAGTACCGCCGCTTCAAGATCCGCATGGACAGTCCCGAAGCCAACGACTTTGCCATGATGAGCGAGGTGCTGGGCCGGCGCTACTCCCCGGAGCGGATGGCTGACGAGCGCTTTGGGTCGCGCCCCGACCTGCTTATCGTCGACGGAGGAAAGCCGCAGCTCACGGCTGCCATCAACCAGTTGCAGTCGCTGGGGCTCGACATCCCGGTGGCGGGCCTGGCCAAGGCCGACGAGGAGCTCTTCGTGCCCTGGCAGGAGGAGGGACCGGTGGTGCTCCCCACCGGATCTCCCTCGCTCTACCTGGTGAAGCAGGTGCGCGACGAGTCCCACCGCTTTGCCATCACCTTCCATCGCGACCTCCGCGGCAAGGGAATGACCGTCTCCATCCTGGACGGCATCGACAACCTGGGTCCCAAGCGCAAGAAGGCGCTGATGCGGCGCTTCGGGTCCATCAAGCGCATGCGCGAGGCGAGTCTCGAGGAGCTGATGGAGGTGCCGGGCATCAACGAGCAGATCGCCACCGACGTGAAGGCGGCCATCGCCGCCTGGGACCGCGAGCGCAGCGAGCGCGCGGCGGGGGAGTGAGGGGCGTGCGGATCCCGGCGGGGCCGCCCTTGACTCCAACTTTTGTCGGTTTTGGCCGGAGAACGATGTTACCTTGGGGTCTGACTCCAAATTTTGACGGTTTTGACCAGTACCGGCGGCACGGCGGGCGGCGCGGGAATCGTTGCAACCATACTACCTGCGGAAATTCTTGGAGACACCTCCTTGATGCCCGGGATTTTCGGCATGGCATGGCCAAAGCCGTCAAAAGTTGGAATGGGCCCAGAACGCGCTGGCGGGCGGTGCGGGCGGCCGCGGGCGCTCGAAGGCGGCGCGGGCGGCGCATGCCTCGGATCGTGAGCCGAGCAGGCAGCCTCGTCCTCGACCAAGCAGAGATTTTACCTGGCAGCTCGGCGGCGGGCGGCGTTGGCTTCACACCCTGTCGGTATACTGGGGACAGGACGCAATGCACGAGCCATGAGATCGGTGGAGGAGCGCATCATCATGAGCGAAGAGGACAAGAACATCGCCCCGGATCAGGATGCCAAGGCACCAGAGGTCCAGCAGACCATCGATGATGCTCAGGCGATGCCCGCCGGCCCCGACCTAATCGTCATCACTGGCATGTCCGGCGCCGGGCGCACCGAGGCCATGCACACCTTTGAGGATCTGGGCTACTACTGCATTGACAACCTGCCGCCCAAGCTGCTCGTGAACCTGGTCTCGCTGGCCGGTATGTCGTCGGGCTCCCCGCGCAAGCTGGCCGTGGTCTGCGACTTGCGCGCCAAGGAGCTCTTTGGCGAGCTCACCGGCGAGCTCAAACATCTGCAGGACATCGGCCTCTCGTACTCGGTGCTCTTCCTCGACGCCACCGACGAGGTGCTGCTCCGCCGCTTCAAGGCCAGCCGCCGGCGCCACCCCATGTGCGAGGGCGGCATGACCATCATCTCCGGCATCCGCCGCGAGCGAGAGATGCTGGTTGAGGCCAAGGAGATCGCCAACTACGTGGTGGATACCTCCGATTTGCGCCCGGGCGACCTGCGCCTGCAGTTGCGCGACCTCTTCAGTAAGAAGACCCTGCAGGAGGGTCTGCGGGTGCAGGTCTTCTCCTTTGGCTTCAAGCACGGCGCCCCGCTCGACGCCGACATCGTGATTGACGTGCGCTTTTTGCCCAACCCCTTCTACGAGCCCGACCTGCGCACCCTCACCGGTCTTGACGAGAAGGTCCGCGACTACGTGCTCGCTAAGGACGAGACCAAGGAGTTTTT
>OMWF01000039.1 GCA_900314665.1 uncultured Actinomycetes bacterium | reverse complement strand
GCTTTGGTCATCAACGACCCCACGCCTTCCGCCTCGACCTCTGTCTGGGATTTGTTAAGTAGATTAGCGTAGAGCTCGGTCTTCATCCGACGGTTGATGTTGTTTGAGAACGTGCGTACTGAGAGGCGTTTGATGAAGCGCATGGCCTGAACCATGGCGATGACTGCCACATAGGCAAGCGCAAGGGGCAGCATGGAGCCGGGCAGTCTGATGCCGGTGATAATGTCGCACAGACGCTGGGCGAGCTGTCCCTCAAACCACGGGCCGGCTGTCATGCCGACGTTGTAGACGATGCCGGAGACGGTGACGGCGCAAAGAAGCTTCCATTCCCGTTTAAAGTAGTCGGTAACGTGCGGGCCGCGACTTAACTCATCGGCTGCCTTCTGCGGTTCTTCTGATTGCCGGCTAGTCCTGCCCATGCTCGCTCTCTTGGTCCTCAAGCTGCGCCCGGACATGGGGAAACCCCGCTTGGCTCTCCTCGCGTGCCACGTCGTATACGCGATCGAGCAGACGGGCAAACTCGGCTCGGTCCTCGTCCGAGAGCTCGTAGAGCACATACTCATAGAAGGTGGCCTCAATATGGGCCTTAGAATATTTCAGGCTCTCTGCTTGCGGCGTTGCATACACCAAATAGCTGCGCTTGTCGTCTGGGTTGGGCTTGCGGACCAGATAGCCTTTGCGCTCCAGATTGGCTATCCGGCGTGCCACCGAACCCTTGTCCATATGCAGCTCCTCGCCAATCTGCTTCTGCGAGAGGCCGGGGTTCTTGCGAACCAGATGGATGAGGTCGAACTCGCCCGAGCCAACGCCTTCGTCCTTCATCGAGCGAACGACGAGCTTATTGGCTTCCCTTGCTACCTTGGTGATGCGCCGTCGGGTAGGATCCATAATGATTGCCCCTTGCATGTAGGTTGTACCTTCAACTAACATAGTTGACGATACAACCAATTGCGGTTGTCGACAAGTGGTCTGAGGCGGCCTCTTATCATTGCCGCTTCGGAGTCGGATCGGCAGCTCAAGTGGTCGGCGTTTTCGCTTGGAGCAGAGGGGGCTTCTGTCCAATCCCGTGCGCTACTATTGATGCCGATGCTTTTGAGATGGGGCCTGGAACGGAGGTGGAGTTGCGATGCAAACTGACCAGCTGAGGCATTTCATCGATGTGGCTCGTCTCGGGTCTATGAGCCTGGCAGCCGAGAAGAACTTCATGACTCCGCAAGGCATATCCAAGTCCATCTCGGCGCTCGAGGCTGACCTCGGGTGCAAGCTATTCAATCGAACGCGCAACAGCGTCACGCTGACGACCTTGGGATCGGCTTTGCTGGGAAGCGCTGAGCTGGTGGTAGCCACCGAGAACCGCCTGCGCTCTGGCGTAGCCCGACTGCGCGCCCAGGAGGAGTCGGGCGTGCAAAGTCACCTCGTCGCCTTCTGCAACCCCATCGCCTTCAACACCTCGCTCTATTTTCCGCTGGCAGAGGCGGCCCGCGGGCTTTACAGCGACATGCGCTTCTCAGAGGAGACCAACGCCGAGGTGGCGGACTCCCTCATAGCCGCTCCCCAGCAAGAAAACGGCAATACGTTCCTGGGCCTCTTTGCCTTCCATGAGATCATGGCAGACGAGAATGAGGCAATCGGTGCTCGGCTTGAGGAGAAGGGCTATGCCTACCGTCCCTTCCTCCACACCACGGAGCTGGCAGTGGTCAGCAGCGAGTCGCCGCTTGCTGCCAAGCATTCGCTCAAACGCTCCGACATCCTCTCGCACCCGCTTGCAATAGCCGCCCACAGCGACATGGGGAAGGCCATTGAGCGTTTGTATGGAGAGGCCTCCATCAGCGTGTCGGTGACCGACGCCGTCTTTAGGCAGCGCCTCGCCGCTTCGGGCGAGGTCATCACCTTCACCCCCGGACTCACGCTGTCGCATGGGATGGAGCCAGGGATAACGGCTGTTCCGCTTCAAGACCCGTCGCTAATAGAAGTCGGTTTTGCGGCGCTGCCCGGCGTGGTCGAAGGGCCTCTGGTGAGCAGCCTGATCGAGCGCATACGAGACTACTATCAGGAGCGGCAAGGCAGCTCGGTGGTCACGTTTGTCGATGGAGACGATTCCGCCGTGCTGCTCGGCTGATGCTTTCTGTCCCTGCCAAGTGGTTGACCAGCTCTTATCGTTTGTCTCACACCCTCGCGCTACGATGAGCCGCGAGAAACGAGGCGTCTGTCTATCTGGAGGTTGCAAAGGAGGGGCTATGGGCACAAAACCAAGCAGCGCGCGTCGGGATGCGCTGAAAGCTCTGACCGATTTTGACTCGGCGGAGACCGCCTACCTGCTCGAGGGGATGCGCTGCCGCGACGAGGCTCTCTCGCCCTATGCTACGCACAATGCTGACGAGCTTCGCAAGAGGTATGTCCATTATCCGCGTTACAAGGACGACCAGAGCGCCTACACCATCCGTCCGCCCTTTGCGATGGACGTCGACAAGGTGCTCAACAACCCCTTCTACAATCGGGCAACCGATAAGACCCAGGTCTTCTCGCTCTACCGCAATGACGATATCACCCATCGCTCCTACCATCTGCAGCTGGTGAGCCGCATCGCCCGCACTCTGGGTCAGGCGCTGCGGCTCAACATCGACCTGATTGAAGCCATCGCCTTGGGCCACGACATGGGGCACACGCCTTTTGGGCATGAGGGCGAGCGCCTGCTCTCCAGCATCTACCATGAGCGCACGGGGCGTTACTTCAACCACAACGTGCACAGCGTGCGCATCCTCAAGGACCTGTGTGATCTCAACCTCACCGTGCAATCCTATGACGGCATGCTCTGCCACTGTGGCGAGGCCGTCTCGCAGGAGTACCGGCCCCATAATTTGAGCAGCTTTGAAGAGCTGGAGGCGGTGGTGGAGGAGTGCTATGTGGACCAGTCCGCCATCAAGCGGCTGCGTCCCAGCACGCTCGAAGGGTGCGTGGTGCGCATCTCGGACATTCTCGCCTACGTGGGCAAGGACCGTCAGGACGTGCGCAAGCTCTTGGGCGGAGACCATGACCTCGCTTACCGCGATGGCCTGCTCGGTACCCAGAACTGGGAGATTATCCGCAACGTCACTGCCAACATCGTCAAGAACAGCATCGGCAAGGACTATCTCTCCATGGATCCGGAGGTCGAGCGGGCGCTTAGCGAGCTTAAGGATGAGAACTACCAGCTCATCTACAAGCCCACGGACACCGAGGAGCGGGCCACGTTTTTCAACGAGCTTATCGGCCCCATGATGAGGCGCATCTACGAGCGCTTTGCGGACGACATCGAGCATGGGCGCACGGATTCGCCAGTCTATACCCGCCATCTGGCGCTGCACCCTGTGAGCCGTTTCTACGCCCAAGGAACCTCGACGGTGGACGATATGGTGGTGGACAGCATCGCCGCCATGACGGACGACTACTTCATCGCCCTTTACCTCCATTTGTTCCCGGACGATCCGCTCAATAGCGAGGTGAAGTACCATTCCTACTTTGAGGACGGACTGTAGGGCTTATGACGGGCCGCGGCTTGTCGACGTCCGCGATGGCGAGGAGGGAGTCGTTTGTGACCGGTTCTGATGGCAAGCTCATCGTGGTGGGGACGCCCATCGGCAATCGCGGTGACTTCTCTCCGCGCGCGGAGGAGGCCCTTCGAGGAGCCGATACGGTCTGCGCCGAGGACACCCGGGTTACGGGTAGATTGCTCTCGCTGCTGGGTATCGAGGCGCACTTGGAACGCTGCGACGAGAACGTCATTGCCAATCGGGCGCCGCAGCTGGTAGAACGCATCGCAGGCGGCGAGGTCATAGCCTTCTGCTCGGATGCGGGCATGCCAGCGGTATCGGATCCAGGTGCGGTGCTGGTGGACGCCTGTCGCGAGGCAGGGCTTCCGGTCGAGGTCGTGCCCGGCCCCACGGCTGTAGCCACGGCCATTGCCGCCAGCGGCTTTGCCACTACCGCCTTCTTCTTTGGGGGCTTCTTGCCGCGCAAGTCTGCCGAGCGTTGCCGGTTGCTTGAGGGGCTGTCGGACCTGGACGCCTGCCTGGCCTTCTATGAGTCGCCGCACCGCACTGCCGCCGCCCTGGCCGACATCGCCCAGGTGCTGCCCGCCCGCCAGGTGTGCCTCTGCCGCGAGCTCACCAAGCTGCACGAGGAGGTGCTGCGCGGCCCGGCTCCCCAGGTGGCCCGGCAGGTGGCCGAGAGGGGAGACCTCAAAGGCGAGGTGGTGCTTGTCGTGGGTCCTCCTGCGGCAGATGAGGGGCGCATCGACCCCAGGGGCCCTGCGACTCAAGCCCGTGCCCAGGAGCTGCTCGATACCGGGATGAGCCCTTCTCGGGCGGCAAAAGCTTTGGCGGCGGAGCTAGGCGTCTCTAAAAACGCGGTGTACGACCTGTTCCATTAGACGCCCGAGAAGCCCCGAGCTTGCATGCCAGGACGCGACGGGGGGGAGACACCAGGGGGATGCCGGTGTTTGGGTCGCTGGCACTTGATGGCCATGCAGTCTCGGCACCCTGATATGTTGGGGCGGCTGCGGTGTTACGCGCCACCGAAGCTGACAGGAGGTGGTTTTCCGAGTTGATACGGGCAATGTTTCTCCTTGTTTGTTATGAAGCCTCGTTTAGCTACAATGGCGGAAAGCATCGCCAATACACGATAGGGCTTCCATATGGACATCGAGACAGTCGAGGTCATCCTGACGGTTGCGCAGTGCGAGAACTACACTGAAGCTGCCCAGATGCTGAGGTACACGCCGTCAGCCATATCAAAGCGCGTAAGCCGCGCAGAGAAGGAGCTGGGAGTCGAGCTCTTTGTACGTGGCAAGAAATCGAGCCGCCTGGTGCTCACACCAGTGTGCCGCTCGATGGTTGGTGATTTTGCCACGATTCGCGAGAGCTGGGCGAATATCACTCAAAAGGCCGCTCGGGCCGTCTCTGAAGCTCATCAGAGCACCTTGCGTGTGGGCTCTTCTGAGAAGCACTGGATTTCTCGCAACGATGAGATTGTGGCTCGGTTCATCGCCGAGCAGCCCGCTACGCACGTGGTCGTGACCTCGGCAGCCTGGACCAAGCTCTCTGAGTACCTGCTGCAAGGCCACCTGGACATAGCCTTTGTCACGATGGTCGACGACTTTCTGCGGTACCGGTCGGTGCTGCGCGACGGCATTGCGGACAAGTTCGACGTGATACTCGTCGACCGGATTCGGAGCATGTACCTTGCCATCTCGGAAAACGCCCCTGAGGCCTCTCTCACCAACGCCAAGCTCACGGACTTTGCTGACTATGCGATCGCCTTCAATGAGGAGTTCGAGGATGAGGACAGCGTGGTGCGTGCCCACTATCAGCCGTTCAAACACTTGAGCGAGCAGTACGGCTTCAGGCTCAAGACCGTGGTAGTGAACACCCGCCAGCCCAGCGCGTACATCATCGCGCGCAAAGGAGGGGTCGCTATTCCCACGCCGGTGCCCGTTGTCAATGTCCCCGGTATCACCTCGGTGCGCCTCACAGACTGGCCCAGCTGCGTTTCGGAGTACTGCGTCGTGCCCAAGGGAAAGCGTACAGACGCCGTGGCGTGCATGCTCGCCATAGTTGAGCGCATGCGAATACCGGAGAATAACGGCTAGCTCTGCCTGCAATTATTCCGTAACTGAACAGAAATGGCACCAAGTGGAACATCAACTGTCCAAGCCGGTTGAGTATAGTTGGGCTGTCTCGAGATGAAGGGCGAGCCGGCGATGCGGTGACGGCCGCAATCGCACGGCATTGGTCGTCTCATATCCGTATCTAAACGTGTTGCGCCTCCGCAAGCAAAGCGCTGTCGGGGCTGGTTCCCCAGTCCATGCTCTGACATGCCCTGACGGCGGTGGCATGCAACGCAGAAAGAGGGAGGCCCTATGAATGTGACCACAGACTACAACGTTGACGTGCTGGTGTGCGGCGGCGGCGTGGCAGGCTGCGCGGCAGCCATCGCCGCGGCGCGTCAGGGCATGCGCGTCCTGCTCGTCGAGAAGCGCGAGTCGTTTGGTGGCCTCTGCACCAACGGCTACATCACGGGCATCGCGGGCCACGTCGACGGCTTGTGCCTGGAGTGGGTTGAGCGTCTCGCCAAGGAGAACGCCGCCGTCGTCAAGCCGCACCTTCCTGCCGTCGAGCCCGAGATGGGCAAGGTCATGTTTGAGCGGATGCTCATCCAGGCGGGCGTGCGTTTCCTGTATGGCGTGCATGTGGCGGACGTCGACGTGGTGGACGGGCGCATCGACACCGTCATCGCCTACACGGTCAACGGCAAGATGTGCATCAAGGCCAAGATGGTCATCGACACGACGGGCGATGCCATGGTGGCCTCGGCGGCGGGCGCGCCGTGCGAGGTGGGCGATATCGAGTTCATGGGCATGAACGAGTCGACGTCCATGGGTTTCAGGCTCTCGTACGTCAACTACAAGCGCTACATGGAGGCCATCGGAGCCTACAACGACGAGAACCGCAAGAAGCCG
>OMWF01000084.1 GCA_900314665.1 uncultured Actinomycetes bacterium | reverse complement strand
GGGTGGAGGACGCCCGCGGAGGCCGTCGTCGAGGTACTATCCAAGGCATCATGAGCGTGTGGTGCAATGATCACCTGACTCCGCCCCGTCCCCGTGCTGCAAATGTAACAAAACGCGAAGTTTTTAACAGCCGGGGGCTGGCCGCGCGGGGACGCCTCCAGCAAAAGCCCAGGATTCGCATCGGCATCGGCGCCCGCGGGCCCCTCTCTCGGGGGTCCGGGGCTGAAAAACCTCGCGTTTTGTTACATTTGCATCAGGCCGGAGCCGCTGGGGCTCAGAATCTTCGCGTTTTGTTACATTTGCATCAGTGGAGGGAGGCTTCCTGCTGCACGGGCGGTTGTTTGACCGAGGGCTCCACCGCTACTTGTGGCTACCGGAATAGAGCACGTAGGCGTCGGGGTCGCCGGTGACGTCCTGCACGTGCGCCAAAGCCGATTGCGCATCGGAGCGCGACTGGTAGGCGCCCACCGTGACCACGTAATAGGGGTCGGAGTTGAGGTTTTCCCAGTCGGTCGAGAGAACCACGGAGACGTTGTCGAGGCCCTTGCTGCGAGCCTTCTGCGCGGCGGAATCGGCATTGGAGCGCTCCTGGTAGGAGCCGATGAAGATGCCGTAGAACGGCGTGGTGCCCATCGAACCCGAAACGGAGGAGGTGGAGCTTGCGGCGCTTGCGGTGCTGGCAGCGCTGGCGCTGGCAGCATTGGAGCCGTATGCCGCCCACGAGTCGCCGCCGTTCTTGAGCTCGATGCACGCCAGAAAATCGCTGGCGCTCATGTTGAAGGAACTCGTGAGGGTCAGGTTCTTTGCCGAGTTGTCCCCGTAGCGGGCGACGCTTCCGCCGCTGTTCGACTGGTAGTAGAAGGACGCGTAGACCCGGCGCGATGACGATGCGTCATAGGACGTGCCCACCGGGTACACCTGCACCTTGGCCTCGTCATCGACGGTCAGGGCGCCGGCCGTGTAGACCTTGACCAAGGCGATGCCGTCCCTGGTGGTGAGCACCATGGCGTTGCTGCTACCGCCCTCGTAGTAGACCCTGACGTTGCCCGCCATGCCCGCCGGGAGGTTGATGCGGAACCAGTCGGACTGCAGGATTGAAGCCAGCTGCACGTCCGCGGGAGCCAGGGTGCGGCCGGTGTCCGTGTCGGTCTCGGCGCTGCTGGTGGTTGTCTGCGAGGAGGCGGTGGAGGTGGTGCGGGAGCCCATGAGTCCCAGCCGGGGGCCAAGGAGGGCCAGCAGCAGGACCACAATGATGGCGATGACCACGACCGCCGCGGCGATGGTCACCGAGGGCGAGTGAGTGCGCTGAAGCAGCTTTGACTCCTCCGGCCAGCCCATGTCGCCGGTCAGCAACGGGCGGTAGGCGTCAGTGTCGGCATCGGGAGTGTCGGGCGGGAAGATGCTGTCCTCAACGCGGTGGTAACGTCGGGCGGCAGGGGAGCCGCTGGACAGGGGACGCCCACATTTGGCGCAGAACACCGCGTTATCAGGTACCTTGGCACCGCAGTTGGGGCATTCCATGCATCTCACCCGTTTCTTAAAGGACTCGAAGCGCTTCTTAGGCATGGTACCCGAATCAACAAGGCTGATACAGCATCTACCGATGGCGCATCCCGTCGCACGCTCGTTGTATCCTGTTAGGCGATACGAGCAGGGCACGAGGCCCTACGCACGAGGGAGGGCGCGATGAGCTTCTCAGACAGCATCTCGGACAAGATCAGAAAGGGAACCGCCGCGATGAACCGGGCGGTTGACCGCACCAAGCTCAACAATCAGATCGACACCGTCAACCGGCAGCGGCAGCAGCTTGCCGCCCAGCTGGGGGCGAGCTTGTACGAGGAGACCAAGGATAACTCCGCTTTTCGTTCGGGACGCGAATCGCTCTATGACAGCATCGCCGAGTGCGATGCCCAGCGGGCCGCGTTGCAGGCGCAGCTTGCCGACCTCGACGCCGCGGCAAGCGCAGACGAGACGCTGGTCTGTCCCAACTGCCATTCTCAGATAAGCGCCGGCGACCGGTTCTGCTCGGGTTGTGGGATGCCCGTCGAGCAGATCCGCGCCCAGCAGCAAGCGTCTGCCTCGGAGTCCCAGACAGCATCGCCGGCCACCTGCCCGCGCTGCGGAACGCCCATCGTGCCGGGCAGCCAGTTCTGCACCAACTGCGGCTACAGGCTGGACGAGGGCCAGACGGCATCCTCCGGCGCACCTGCCCCTGACAACGCTCCCGCAGAATAGCGAAAAGCCATCGGCAAGGCCATCTATCCCACAGCGCCGCACATGAAATGCCCCCTGCCGCAGGTCTGGGCAGGGGGCATTTCTCGGCTCCAAGAAATGGCGCGACGGCTGCGCGCTTAATCGTTGTGGATGACGCGCACGCGGACGATGCCGTCGGCGTTGCGGAGCTGGTTGATGATGTCGTTAGGCACCGCGCTGTCGGTGTCGACCATGGTGTAAGCCCAGTTGCCGCGGCTCTTGTTGGTGAGGTCCGCGATGTTGATGCCGGCATCGCCCAGGTGGGAGGTGATGTGGCTCAGCATGTTGGGGACGTTGCGGTGCAGGACTACGATGCGGGCCTTGGTGCCCACGGCCCCCATGTCGCAGTTGGGGAAGTTGACTGAGTTCTTGATGTTGCCGTTGAGGATGTAATCACGCAGCTGGTCGGCGACCATCACCGCACAGTTGGTCTCGGCCTCGGCGGTGGAGGCGCCCAGGTGCGGGATGGCGATGGCGTTCTTCATCTTGACGTTCTTGGCGTTGGGGAAGTCAAAGATGTAGCAGCCGACCTTGCCGGACTCCAGGGCGGCGGCCATATCGTCGTCGTCGACAAGTACGTCGCGGGCAAAGTTCAGGATCTTGACGCCGTCCTTCATCTGCGCAAAGGACTCGGCGTTGAGGTAGCCCTTGGTGGAGTCCATGGCAGGTACATGGATCGTGATGTAGTCGCACGCCTGATAGAGCTCCTCCTGCTTGGTCACGTGATGGACCCGGTTGGAGATGCGCCAGGCCGCGTCCACGGAGAGGTAGGGGTCAAAGCCGTAGACCTCCATCCCCAGGTCGAGGGCGGCGTTGGCCACCAGCGCGCCAATCGCGCCGAGGCCGATGACGCCCAGCTTCTTGCCCTTGATCTCGGTGCCGGCAAACTGTTTCTTGGCCTTCTCGACGGTCTTGGCGATGTCGGGGTCGTCCTGGTTGTCGCGCACCCAGTCGGCGCCGGCGATAATGCCGCGGCTGGAGAGCATGAGGGCGGCGATGACCAGCTCCTTCACGGCGTTGGCGTTTGCTCCGGGGGCGTTGAAGACGACGATGCCCTGCTCGGCGCAGCGCTCGAGCGGGATGTTGTTGACGCCCGCTCCGGCGCGGCCGATGGCGCGCACGTTGCGGGGCAGCTCCATGTCGTGCATTTTGGCGCTGCGGACCAGGATGACGTCGGCGGTCTCATCGTTCTCAGCCTTGACAAAGTGATCGGCGGGCAGCTGGGCGATGCCTGCCGGATCGATGTTGTTCAGGCATCCGTAGGTGTAGGTTGCCATGGAAATCCTCCTCCATATGCAGGGCGCAAAGCCCCGGCGGTCGCTACTTGTTGGCCTTCTCGAAGTCGGCCATGAACTCGACGAGCTTGTCGACGCC
This sequence comes from uncultured Actinomycetes bacterium, assembly GCA_900314665.1. Classification (GTDB taxonomy): domain Bacteria; phylum Actinomycetota; class Coriobacteriia; order Coriobacteriales; family RUG033; genus RUG033. Next base: position 185 of record OMWF01000084.1, on the reverse strand, counting down.
CTCGGGAGGCATGGCGTTGTAGATGCTGGCGCGCATGCCGCCCACCGAGCGATGACCCTTGATGTTGACAAAGCCATGCGCGGTGGCCTCGGCGATGAACTTCTTGTCCATCTCGTCGTCGCCGGTTACAAACGGCACGTTCATGATCGAGCGGTCCTTGGGGGCCACGGTCCCCTTGAAGAGCT
>OMWF01000037.1 GCA_900314665.1 uncultured Actinomycetes bacterium | reverse complement strand
GCCGTGATGTTGCCGATGTGGTGCAGGCCCCTGAAGGCGTTGCGCTTCTTGGCGATGCCGTGCTCCTCGCGGTAGGCTCGGCGTGCCTCCTTCTCGTCGATCTGCGCGTAGGCTTCCGCCTCGGCCTTGTCGACCTCGCCCATCAGGCGGGCGCCCTCCTCGATGGTGAGGGATCCGCGCTTGGGGTCGTCACGGCGCGGTGCCACGACGTGGGCACAGGGGTTCTTGTAGATGTAGTCGTAGTCGATGGCCTTCTGGAACACGCTCTTCAGCAGCTGGTGGATGTGGTTCATGCTGGTGCCGGACAGTCCGCGCTCCTCGCGGATGGCGGCGTAGGTGGCCTCTACCATCTGCGGGGTTATGTCCTTGAGCGGAACATCGCCGATGTGCTTGGTCACGTGGCCCAGCCAGCGCACGCCTTCCTTTAGCACGCGCTCGGACGCCTTTCCTGCGGTGCGGCGCGCGCCGTCCCACAGAGGAATCATCGTGTTGAGCGTGATCTCTTCCTTCGCCTCCTCGAGCTTCTTCTGCTCGGCCTCAATCTCCGAGTAGAGCCGCCCATTCTCGTCGCGCTCGGCGACGAGCTGGTCGCGGAACTCGCGGGCCCCGGTCTTGGTGCCGGTGTAGTTGCGCTGGACCTTCTTGCGTCGGGTCTTGGTGGTGCCGTCCTCCAGCTCCTCCTCGACGCGGTACGACAGGCAGATGCGCCAACGCTTGGGGTTGTAGCTCTTGCCGTCGGGCTTCTTGATTTCGAATATCGATCCGTCTCCGTAGCTCATGTTTGGTGTACCTCCTCTCTGCTCTTCCCGAGGGTTCTCCGTTGACTATCACTTCGCCCTATAGGGCGGGGGTGGTGAAACTATGCGAGGTCGACGAGCGTGCCGTCGATGTTGACGACGGTGTCGGGCAGGCTGTCGTCAAAGGGGTTGTCGTCATCGGCGGCGGGCTGAGGAGCCTCGTGCTTTCCGAACAGCTTGTCGTAGTAGTACTCGTCGATAACGTCAGAGCCCAACTCGTCGGGCATGATGGGCTTCCAAATGGGCTCGTCCTCATTGCCGGGGTTGTGTATCGCATGGTGGCCGTCGAAGGTCATCATCTTGTAGATGGACCCCTCGCGACCCGCGATGAAGTCGGCGTACGGCGTCGTGCAGTGATGAAGCTCGGTCCTGTTGAGCACGCTGTTGATGCCCTTGCCGTGGAAGAGCACCAGGCCGAAGGCGATTAGCTGCTCGACGGTGGGCGGCTGCACGCCCTTCTCGATGCGGTACAGCGCCTCCTTGTTGATCTTGACGCCGATCCAGTTGGTCACGACGTTGCAGAACTCCTCCGCGCGGTTGAAGCCCGCGCGCTGGCGGGCGGTGCGCAGAAAGACGCCGTACCTCTCGAAATCGAAGACCGTTGACTTCGGCTCTGTGGCCATGGGATTCCCTTTCCTCGCTGTTTTCACTGACTGAAGACACTTTACGATATTTAACGATTCTTGTCTAGACCCATTGTCAAATAGGTCGTATCATCGTCAGTGAGTGACAATGGATGAAAGAGAGTACGGCATGTCATTAAAGAGCATCGCAGCGAATCGCTACCCGGAGGGGCTGCCCGGCCTCCTGAGCATGAAGGAGTTCTGCGCCCTTATCGGGGTGTCCAGGCCGACTGGCCTGAGCATCGTGCGCGAGCATCCGGATTATACCGTGAAGCGCGGGAACACCCAGATGGTGGGCGTCGGGCTTTAACCAGATGCTTTCGCGCGACGAGTCGGCAAGGCTCGTGCCAGATGCCTACAACGGTCCCATCAGAGAGGTTGGTGAGTTTGATGTCTAGTTCGGCGGTCCTCCCTGCCAAAGGTTCTTCTTTGACTTCTTCTGAGGTGCAGGCGGCGTCCGCTACGCCGCTCTCGCAGTACGGCGACCTCCTCACGGTGGACAACATGGCCGAGGTCCTCGACGTGTCGACCAGGACGGTCTACCGCCTGACGGACGGCGGCGAGCTTCCCTCCGTGAAGGTCGGGCGCCGACTGTACTTCCCCAAGCACCTGCTCATAGAAGCGTTGTGCCTGTAAGGAGCTGCAAGTGCTTAGCAAGAATGGACAAGCAGCCATCTACTACGCCGAGCACGGGCTGGCGGTCTATGCCCCCGCCTGGGGGAGCAAGATTCCCAACAAGGGATCGAAGGGAATCCTCGGAAAGACCAGCTCGACTGCGACACGCGATGTCGATGTCCTGACCTCGGTATACGAGGAGAAGCCCGGTAACAACGTCGCCATCCGCCTGGAGATGTGCGAGCCTAAGCTCGTGTCCATAGACTGCGACGGCGCCGAAGCTCACCCCACCGACGAGGAGAAGGAGAAGGGCATCATCGGCGAGGACGGCTGGGATATCCTCGACTGCTGGCTCGCCGAGCACAGCATCGCGCTGCCCGACACTTGGACGGTGCGTACGGCGACGGGAGGGCTGAACCGGCTCTACCGACTTCCCGAAGGCGCCGACATGCCGAAGGATGCCATCGCCGCAATGACGCGAGTCGACCTTCTCGGCGACGGACATGCGCAGATCATGCCGCCCTCGCAGATAAAGGGCAAGGCAGGCATCTACCATTTCGAAGGGGGCCGCAGCCCCGATGACCTCGACATTGCCGTGCTGCCCCAGGCTTTTCTTGACTACTGGAACGGCGTTGTAGCGCAACGTGACGGCGCAAAGAAGCGCGAGCGCAAGGAACGCGAAATCCAGAAGAAGATAGATGCCGTCGAAAACGGGACCATCGCCCAGAGCAAACGCAACAAGACGCTTTTCAGCTATGCCTGCTCGCTGCGGGCTAAGGGCGTGCCCGAAGGCGAGATCTGGGAGCGGGTGCGCAAGGCGAACGCCGAGCGATGCCAGATCCCGCTCGAGGACTCCGAGGTCGAGCGCATCGTCAACAGTGCGCTGCGCTACGAGCCTGGAACCTCGAGAAACCCCTACGATCCGCCGACGCAAGCGGAGATCGCCGAGGACATGCGCACCAACCCGGAGCTCTTTGCTTGCTTTGGGCAGAACGTGCTCGACTCTGGCTACTACGCGAAGGACGCCCTTTCCTGGTCGAAGGACGATTCGCTGCGGCGCTGGGACGATGCCGACGAGGCGTACCTGTACTCGTACGAGCAGGAGCGACTCGGCACCAACAGCCGAGAGGACGTGAAGGGTGCGTTCAAGATCAGATGCGCCGAGAACCGGTTCAACCCCATCGTCGACATGCTGGAAGCCTTGCCGCCGTGGGATGGAAAACCCCGCGCAGCCTTTATGCTTTGGGCTCTCTTCAGTGCTGAGGACAACTTGTACACGCAGCGGGCGTCGCTCACATGGATGCGAGGTGCCGTGCGGCGGGCTTACGAGCCCGGCTGCAAGTTCGACTACACCATCGTGCTCAAGGGAGCGCAGGGCATCAAGAAGTTGATGACCGGCCGGCGCCTTGCGATGCGCGAGGAGTTTTTCTGCGAGACCATCACCGACATCACCAATGCCAAGACGACCTCGGAGCAGACCGGCGGCAAGTGGATCGTCGAGCTCGGCGAGCTGAGCGGCTTGAAGGGCAAGGAGCTGGAGGCCGTGAAGGCTGCCCTGACCGCGCAGAAGACGACAGTGCGACAAGCATACGCACATTTTCCCATCGACCAGCCGCGCTCATGCGTGTTCCTGGCGACGACCAACGAGAACGACTTCCTCACCGATCCTACTGGTAACCGGCGGTTCCTGCCGGTGGAGTGCGCCGTGACCGACGATCGCAAGGGCTGGGACCTGGCGGACGTCGAGGAGCTGCGTGGGTTCATCGAGCAGGCATGGGCGGAGATCCTGCATCGGTACAAGGAGGCCAAGAATCGGGCCAAGACCGAGGACGAGTTCTTGCGACTTTACCCGCTCGTGCTATCCGACGAGGCGGAAGCCCTGGCAGAGGAGAAGCGTGACAGCTCGTCCGTCGAGGACACGCGCATCGGCGTCATCGAGGCATGGCTTGAAGACGAGGGCAACTGGAAAAGACGGATCTGCACGCGCATGGTGGCGGAGAAGGCGTTGCACCTGGACGACGAAGCCCTTGAGCGCAACAAGTGGGTCATGAAGGACATTGCTCAGATTCTTGATGCCAACTTCCCCAACTGGGTGCGCAATCCTAAGAAGCAGCGTTGCGGGGACTACGGGACGACGCGCGTTTGGGACTACGTGCCCACGGAGGTAGCTTGATGGCTCCCTCGGCAACACCTACGGCAACAACCGTTTTGGCTGATAGGACGTGCTATCAGCCGTCTCTGTTGCCGACGTTGCCGCGAAACCTCTCACAATCCCTGAGACTTCGTTCTCGTCTTACGCATATACGCAAGGCACGAACGGACCGCGCGGCACGTTATAGGAAAACTGCGGCACAGCGGCAACGCGGCAACACCCCTGCACGTGGTGGTGCCGCATGATGTGGAGCACCGGACAGAACGACGTGATCCGCGAGCTCGGGCACAAAGGCGTCCAGGCTGTGCACGACGAGATCCTCGACCGATACGGCGTGGAGCACACCCTCCATGCTATCGAGGTTCAGGCTTGCCGCATCCATGCGTCGCTGAAGGTCCTCGACGAGTGCCCCGAGTGCCATGCGCTGGGCGTGCGCATCAACCGACAATCGGGCATGTGCAGGTGCTGCACCGAGGAGGCGCACGTTGCCGAGGAGGAAGCCTTCAACCAGCTGCTGGAAGCCGAGGCTGCAGGATGCGACGGCGGCCCCGAGTACGAGGAGCTCCATCGCCGCTGGGCGCAGCTTCGGCAGAAGAACTCGCGCCTGATGCGCAAGCACAACCTCAAGGGCAAGCGGGAGCGCCTGTAGGTT
>OMWF01000231.1 GCA_900314665.1 uncultured Actinomycetes bacterium | reverse complement strand
TACGACAAGACCCTGGCCTCGTTTGGCAAGGACGAGCCGGCTGCGGGCTTTGCCTTTGGGCTCGAGAGCACCACGGCCGCCCTGTCCGCCGTCGGCGCCCGTCCCGAGTCCGTCCGCCCCGCCCCTGCCGGCGAGAAGCGCCCTGCACGCGCCCCGCGCGCCATCCCGCGCATCGAGCCCGGTCAGGCTCCCGAGCCCTCAGCTCCGCGCCGCCGGCTGCGCATAGCCGTCCCCAAGGGGGCGCTCAACCCCGGCTGCCTGGACCTTCTCGAGAAGGCGGGCCTCGACTTGGCGCAGCTGCGCGACCCGGGCCGCCAGATGATGTTTGAGAGCGAGGGCGGCGCGATGGACGCCGAGTACATCATCGTGCGGCCCACCGACGCCCCGGTCTTTGTCGCCAACGGTGGCGCCGACGTGGGCATCGCCGGTGAGGACTCCATCGTGGAAGCCGACCTCGACGTGGTCGAGCTGGCAGACCTCAAGTTTGGCGGCTGCCGCTTTGTGGTGGCCGAGCCGGAGGGCGCCACCGCTCGGGTCGAGGAGAACTACCGTCGTCGCGGATCGATCAAGGTGGCCACCAAGTATCCCAACATCACCCGCGCCTACTACGACCGCATCGGCGTCCAGGCCGACATCATCAAGCTGCACGGCAACATCGAGCTGGCGCCCACCACCGGCATGGCCGACCGCATCGTCGACATCACCGCCACCGGCACCAGCCTGCGCGAGAACCACCTGGTTGTGGTCGATGACGTGATGCCCTCGACCGCCCGTTTCATTGCCAGCCCAGCTGCCGCCCGCATCGACCCGCGGGTGCGCACGTTAGCGGCCGCCTTCGAGGCCGCCGTCAAGGAAGGGGAGTAGACCATGTCGCTCATACGTCGCGTGACCGTCCCGGAAGGCGAGCGCTTCCAGGAGAGCCAGATCAACCGCCTGGGCGCCTTTGACGCCAAGGCCCTCAAGTCCGCCACCGACATCGTGGCCGCCGTGCGCGAGCGCGGCGACCAGGCCATCAAGGAGTTCACCAAGAAGTTCGACGGCATCGACCTCGATGAGCTCAAGGTGCCCCAGGAGCAGCTCGACTCGGCCTGCGACAAGGTCGACCCGCAGTTCTTGGCCGCCATCAAGAAGGCGGCGGCCAACATCCGCGGCTTTCACCAGCGCCAGCTGACCCAGTCCTGGTTCACCACCGGCGAGTGCGGCCAGATCACCGGCGCCAAGGTCACCCCGCTTGCGCGGGTGGGCGTCTACGTGCCGGGCGGCCGTGCCCAGTATCCCTCCACCGTGCTGATGGACGTGATCCCCGCCAAGGTGGCCGGCGTGCCGCAGGTCATCATGTGCGCTCCGCCCACCAAGGACGGCGACATCAGCCCCTACACCCTGGCCGCCGCCAAGGTGGCCGGTGTCGACGCCATCTACCGCGTGGGTGGCGCCCAGGCCATCGCCGCCATGGCGTACGGCACCGAGAGCGTGCCCCGGGTGGACAAGGTGGTGGGCCCCGGCAACGCCTACGTGGCCGCCGCCAAGAAGGTCGTCTCGGGCGACGTGGGTATCGACATGATCGCCGGCCCCTCCGAGGTGCTGGTCCTGGCAGACGACACGAGCGACCCCGAGCTGGTGGCCATCGACCTCATGGCCCAGGCCGAGCACGACCCCATGGCCTCCTGCTACCTGGTCACCACCTGCGAGGAGCTGGTCGATGAGGTGGAGGAGCACATCGAGCAGATCCTGACCCAGTCCACCCGCGCCGACATCACCCGCGCTTCGCTTGAGAACCGCGGCCTGGTGGTGGTTTGCGCCGATCGCGCCACCGCCGTCGAAGCCGCCAACACCATCGCCCCCGAGCACCTTGAGGTGCACATGGAGGCCCCCAACGAGCTGCTCGGCTTCATCAAGAACGCGGGCGCCATCTTCCTCGGCCCCTGGACCCCGGAGAGCGTCGGCGACTACGTGGCCGGCCCCAACCACACGCTGCCCACCGGCGGCACGGCGCGCTTCTCGAGCCCGCTCAACGTGGAGGACTTCATCAAGCGCACCAGCATCATCCAGTACAGCTACGCGGCGCTTGACGCCGACGCCGACGCCATCACCACCATCGCCAACGCCGAGGGGCTGTGGAGCCACGCCCGCGCCGTAACCCTGCGCCAGGAGCGCCAGCAGGCCATGATCGAGTCCATGGCCGGCGGTGCGGACGGCGACGCCGCCGTGCGGGAAGGAGAGGCCCGCTGATGGACCGTGTCCGTCCCGCCAACCCGCGCCTGGCAGGCATCGAGCCCTACGACCCCTCGTACGTGGCGGCCGACGTGATGCTCTCAGCCAACGAGAACACCCGCAACCTGCCGCCCGAGGTCATGGCGCAGATCCAAGCCCGGCTCTCCTCGCTCGACTTCAACCGCTACCCCGATCCGCTGGCCAACCGCCTGCGGGCGCTCATCGCCAAAGCCAACGACCTTTCGCGCCAGCAGGTTCTGATCGGCAACGGCGGAGACGAGCTGCTCTTCAACACGCTGCTGGCCTGGGGAGGAGAGGGGCGCACCCTGCTCAACGTGCCGCCCACCTTCTCCATCTACGAGCTCTACGCCCAGATCACCGGCACCAGCGTG
>OMWF01000134.1 GCA_900314665.1 uncultured Actinomycetes bacterium | reverse complement strand
GACTCCGCCGCCTTGGCGCCGTCGATTCCCAGCTTCTCAGCGGCCTCCTGCACGGTGTCCGCCTTGGCAAACAGGCCCTTCTCGAGACCGGCCTCGTACTGCTCCTTGAGCGTAGCGTTGAGCGCGTCGACCATCTTCTGGTCGTACACGGCGTAGAACTTGCGGTCGTCGAAGTGCGCGACCTGGTAGTAGATGTCGTGCGTCTGGCCGCCCTCATTGGTGAATCGCTCGCCCTGCGTGTTGATCCACATGGCGTTGGCGCTGATGAGCTTGGACTGGCCGGCCGCGACGGGGCAATTCAGGATGCCGTTGGTGCCGCCGTGCCCGATGTAGCCGGCGCCGATGTCGAAGCCCATCTGGATGGTTTCGCCCGTGCATCCCACGCCGACCTCGGTGTAGACGCCTTCGTAGTCGGGCATGTACTCGGCGATCATGTCGTCGTTGCGCGCAAACCCGCCTGCGGCGACGATGGTCTTCTTTGCCCGGTACTGGTAGAGCTTCTCGGGGCTCCTGCGTGCGAGGACGCCCACCACGGCGCCGTTCTCGACGATGAAGGACTCCGCGGCGGTCTGGTACTGGAACTCGACGCCCACCTCGTTGGCCTTCTTTGCCATGGCAGTGACGGCCACGTTCGCGTTTGCATCGATGTTGTGCCCGCGTGGAATCGTATCGACTGACTTCTTGGAGACCGTCTTCTTGAACGGGACGCCCAGGTCGACGTTGAGCCAGTCGATGGTCTCGCCAAAGTGGTCGGCGCAGAACTTCTGCATGTCGTAGTCGAGCTTGTCGCCGCCGCGGCTCAAGAAGTACTGCAGCAGGGCCTCGGGCGTGTCCTGGATGCCCTGCGCCTTCTGCAGCTGCGTGCCGGCGCCGTACAGCGTGCCGATGGCCAGCGAGCTCGACCCGGCGATCCATCCCATCTTCTCGATGAGGATGACCTTGGCGCCCGCCTCCGCCGCCTGCTCTGCCGCGGTGATGCCGGCTGCTCCGGCGCCGATGACGAGCACGTCGCAGTCGATGGTCTTGCCCGCCTTCTGGTTGGCCTCCATGGCATCGATCGTCTTGGGCGCGCAGCCCGCGAGCGCGCTGAGCGCGGAGACGGCACCCGCGCCCGCAGCGAGCCGAATGAACCGGCGCCGGCTCATACTTCGATTGCCCATGCTCGAATTCCCCTTTCCCTTATCTGTCCCTCAAAGCCATTGCAAGGACGTTTCTCCCATACCCCACACACTGAGGTGATTGTAAGTTCTTCATAGAGGGGACACGGCCGAGAACCTGCCATAACTCCGATTATTTCAGCCTCCGCTGCGCCATCGGTCGCCGGCGGGGAGAAGAGAAGCGGTTAAATCTTTTGAAATACGTCCATTGCGGCCGCGTTTGAGACAGACCGCAGCAGGAGCGGTGGCTGTTTGGTTGGAATTCCCCGTCGTCATTCGACGGCTTTGGCGATGGAACCCGTTTCGGCGAGGTCCTTCTCAGACTGTCGACGGCCATGGGCAGTCCGGGACACGTCTTTGTCCAACCATAAAAGACTGGCGGGACGCATCCCCTCGGGTGCGCCCCGCCAACGCCTTCATGGGCCGTTACGGCAACGACGAACCCGCCCGCGCAAAGCCCCCGCCCGGCGCCCTCCGCAAGCGGCTCAATGGCCTCCTACCCGATAACCTGGGCGGCGCGCTTGAGCTCGTCGATAATCGCGATGCCCTGCGGACACGCCCTCTCGCAGGCGCCGCACTCGACGCACGTGCTCGGCAGCGACTTGCCCGCGCCCCTGTTGAGCCACTCCTGGACGTGACGCCCAAACAGCGTCTCCGCGTTCATCGCCAGAAACGCCCCCGAGATTCCCACGTTCTGCGGACACACCTTTGCGCAGTAGTCGCAACCCGTGCAGGGGATCAGGTCGAAGGCGTCGAACGCCTGCTGTGCCGCGTGGATCACCTCGAGCTGCTCCGCATTCAACGTCGAGAAACCCTTGAGCGTGGCGATGTTGTCTTCCAGCTGCTCCATCGTGTTCATGCCGGACAACACCGTGATGATGCGGTCCTGGCCTGCGGCAAAGCGTAGGCCCCACGACGCCGGCGATTCCTCGCCGGCGTCCGAGAAGACCTTGGCAACGCTCGCGGGCGGGTCGGCGAGCAGCCCGCCGCGCAGCGGCTCCATCACGACCACCGGCACCCCGTGCCTCGCCGCGACCTCGAGGCACGCCCGGCTCTGGTTGACGGGGTTCTCCCAGTCCAGGTAGTTGACCTGCAGCTGCACAAACTCGACGGCGGGGTGCTCGGAGATGATCTGGTCGAGCTCCTCGGCCGTCCCATGATGCGAGAAGCCGACGTGCCTGATCAGGCCCTTCTCCCTCATCTGCGCGACGAAGTCCCACATGCCGAGCTGGTCAAACACCTGCGTGCGGGGTCCGCCCGTCATGTGGAGCAGGTAGAAGTCGAAGTATCCGGCCCCGGTGCGCTCGAGCGACTCGGTAAACTGCGCCTGCGCGTCTTCAGGCGTCTTGCAGCCGATCCACGAGATGCCCTTGGTGGCGAGCTGGTAGCTCTCGCGCGGGTGACGCTGGACAAGCGCCTTGGCGGTCACCGCCTCGCTGTCGCCGTAGACCCAGGCGGTGTCGAAGTAGGTGAACCCGGCATCCAGGAACCGGTCGACCATCCTGCAGATGAGCTCGAGGTCGGCGCTCCCGTCCTCAAGCCGCGGCAGCCGCATCAGCCCGAAGCCGAGCTTGCCGATGTCCTCTCCCAGATATTCCATATCGCCCTGACCTTCCTTTCTCATACGGGCCGTCGAGCCCTCTCGAGCTGCGCGTCCCTATTCTTCCCTGCGGCGGATCGCCAGCCGTGCGAACAGCGCCACCGCCCCCGCCGCCAGCACGCCGAGTGCCGGGGCGATGGGCGCGGCATCGCCCGTGCGCGCCATGCCGCCCTTCACGACGCGCTGGTCGGTGATGATGAGCGTCATGCCGTCGTTGCCCACCTTCACGCCCCCGTCGGCATCGTCTTGCATCTGCAGCCTACCGTCCTCGCCGAGGGTGAACGTCGCTTGTCCGCCAAGCGGCTGATAGCCCGCAGGAACCGCCGTCTCAGCGAGCGTGTACGTCTGCCTGGGCATCAGAAGCGAGGCCAGCGACGCTGCTCCCTGCGCGTCCGTCTGGACGCTTTCCTCCGCGGAGCCGCCGGCAAACCGGCCCGACACGTTGAACGAGGCGTCCGTGAGGGCCGCCCCCTCAGGGTCAGTCTTGAGCAGACGGAGCACGTACGGCTCGTCGGAGCAGGTGAGCACGTACGCGCCGTCTTCTCGACGCGCTCAGGGCATAGCCGGCAGGCGCGTCGCCGCTGGCACCGCGTCCTCGGTCACCCAGTAGGAAAGCTGGCTGTCCTGCTCGCCGGGCATGTAGGCGGGCAGGCCGTCCCAGTCGATGGGTTACAGTGTTCTGTATATCGCATCATATCTGACCAGCCAGTCTCGCCATCAGCATGGGTTGCAAATTTCTGCATATATCGAATTGTATATGCATTTTTTTGCATGAGGTTTGAGCCTTTGCATCTCGAGACCTCTGATTATGAAGAGAAGCCTCGAAATACCGCGTATGCAGACGCTTCTGAAAACCATCGAAGTCGACTATTTCACATGCCAACTGGGGTTTTCATGAAACACAGCGAATGCATAGCCTCTGTAGAGACGGTATTTTGAGGCTTCTCTTCATTTTTGGAGGCCTCTATTTCGGCTCTCCTCAATCGTATTCATCTATATGCATATTCAATGTTTTATATGCATTATTATGTATCATACTTGACATGCACCAGCGATAAAGATCGGCGGGGCGTTTCGCGACGGGAGAGCCGCATCGCGACGAGGGGGGCCGCATCGCTCGGCAGCGTGACAAGGGGCGCTGTTCACCCGCAGGAAGGCCCGAAAAGCCCCGCAGCCCCCAACGACAAGAGCCCCTCCATCCGGCTTGGCGCCGCGGCGGAGGGGCTCTTCGTGGGCATCAGGCCCAAACGCGCGACCTGCTTGCCTTAGGCGCGGGCCACAGCCTCCTTGAGGGCATCGACCTTGTCGGTCTTCTCCCAGGTGAAGTCGTCGAGCTCGCGGCCAAAGTGACCGTAGGCCGCCGTCTGGCGGAAGATGGGGCGGCGCAGCTTGAGGGCGTCGATGATGGCGGCCGGGCGCAGGTCAAAGACCTCGTTCACCGCCTGCTCGATCTTCTCGACCGGAGCGGTCTCGGTGCCGAAGGTCTCGACCAGAATGGAGAGCGGGCGTGCCACGCCGATGGCGTAGGACAGCTCGATCTCGCAGCGGGAGGCCAGGCCGGCGGCCACGATGTTCTTGGCGACCCAACGTGCAGCGTAGGCGGCGGAGCGGTCGACCTTGGTGGAGTCCTTGCCGGAGAAGGCGCCGCCGCCGTGACGGCCCATGCCGCCGTAGGTGTCGACGATGATCTTGCGGCCGGTGAGGCCCGTGTCGCCCATGGGGCCGCCCACCACGAAGCGGCCGGTG
>OMWF01000007.1 GCA_900314665.1 uncultured Actinomycetes bacterium | reverse complement strand
CCCCAAAACATCGCGTTTTGTTACATTTGCAGCACAGGCTCATCACTCGCCGGGTGCGTATCGGGGCTTGACCGGTCGGCAGCGATGGGGCCGAGCGCTCCTGCCGCGTCGAACGGATTGCGGGGCTCTGCCCGGGCGGGCGGGGGGACGAGACTTGAACCTTCGGGGGCTTTCGCCCAGGTAGCGCCCTCGATTGGACGAAAGCCCCGGGAAGCAAGCAACGCGCTGGGTCGACCCCACCCCCGAAGCGTCCCCCTCGCCTCCGGCTGCTCAAATCCAGTCTGGCAAACCTATGCGAGCGCCCCCGATGGCGTACGCTAGTTGAACTTGTCCGGCTGGACGTAGCTGTTAGGACTGATTGCGTATCCGTTTTGATACTTGATGGTCATGTATTGCGTCTTGCCGTCCACCTGGAGCTGCACGTAGCACACGCCGTTCTCGAACTGATCCGTGACGTCGAGTGCCTGGCCCAGGTAGTAGACGATGACCCGCCCGTCATCCTCGTAGGATACGTCGGGCGCGTTGATCTCGCTCAGGAGCTCCTCCTCTGTCGCGGGACGCTCGGTCCCGTCTGGGTTCATCACCACGCCGCCCCCGCCCCGATGCGCGGCATTGCCATTGGCGTCCTGGTAGTCCAGCGTATAGGCTCCGTTCTCCACGACCAGCGTGGCATTGGTCTGGTCGCCGTGAATCCACACCTGGACCGTGCGCTGGATGCCGCCGAGGTCTGCGGCGTACGCAGCGCCGGCCCCTCCAATCACGGCGGCGACGCAGGCTGCTGCGGCGGCGACCTTGAAGCAGGCGGGGCGGCGCGTGCGACGGTCGTGCTTCTCGGGCACCTCGACCACGTTGGGCGTGGATCGGGCGGTCTCTATCTCCTGTGTGAGCATGTCGACAAGGGCTTCCTTGCGCTCCTTGCTCATCTCGATCTTGTGAAGGCTGCTGACGTACTGGTTTTTCATTAGAGCTCACCTCCCAGGGTTTTGCGGAGCATCGTGCGTCCGCGGGACAGGTTCTTGGCGACCGCGTGCATTGACTTGCCTGTCAGGTCTGCGATCTCGGCAATCTTGTAACCCTCGCAGTAGTGCAGGAATATCGGCTCCCGGTATGTCTCTGGAAGGGCCTGCACGGCCTCGAGGACATCCGGGGCTCCACTCCCCGGGGCTTCTCGGACGCTTGCCTCGTCAAGGCTGACGTTGCGCTGCCGTGCGGCGGACTTGAGGAGGTCCTTGCATCCGTTGATGGCGACGCGGACGACCCACGCCCTCTCGTGCTCTTCGCTCGCAAACGGCTCACCGCGCCTGACTAGCTTGAGCAGGGTCTCCTGGCAGATGTCCTCGGCGTCTTCCCTGGAATGGAGGTACGTGTAGCCGATCCTCATGATCAAGGGGGAGTACGTCTCTACGAGGCGGCGGGCCTCATCGCGTGCATCCATAAACGCCTTTCTACTAATGTGCGTGTTTCCATTGTCGGAGAAGCTCCTCTGCTTACAACACGAGCGAGGGCGGAAAAAGTAGACATCTGCGTCATGGGGGCGGGCCCGCCAGGTAGAACAGCGAGTTTACATCTGCATCATGGCCAGGGGCGGCAGCAGACCAGAGCCTTGCGACTACGGCAGGCCGGAAGCTGCAAGCATGAGCCTGCGGTTTGCGCGGCGTGGGGGTGCGATCCCGGTGTCGCGTCCGGGGCCTAAATCACGCAAACCGCGGCACCTCAGGTCGAGCCATGCGGCCGGTCCGGGTCCCTCGGTCTTTGACGGAGATTTGGTTGATTCTTGACCAAATCTGTTCAATAATCGTTAAGCCTTTACACATATTGAACGGAGTTAGGTTGCTAACAGGGGAACAGTTTAAAGCCGTGATGCGTAGGCTTGGCGCGAATCCTTCCGCACAGGACATCGAATCCTTGGGGCCGTATCGGGTGGAGAACGCTGTCATCCTGGCTGCGGGTCTGCCTGCCAATCCGGCCCCGCTCTCGTACGAGAAGCCCAAGGGCGCCCTGGTCGTTAGGGGGGAGGCGCTTATCGAGCGTCTGATTCGGCAGCTCAAAGAGGCCGGAATCCAGGACATCACCGTCGTCTCCGGCTTTCTGGGTGAGCAGCTCTCCTATCTCGAGGATGCGTTTGGCGTCAGGCTCGTCATCAACGACTCCTATCGGGAGCGCGGCAGCAGCTCGAGCGTCAAGCGCGTGGAGGGTCTTCTCGGCAATACCTATCTGTGTTCCGCGGAAACCTGGTATCAGGACAACCCGTTCGCGCCGTACGAGTACGACTCCTATCGCGCGGCAATCCCGGCGGAGGACGGCGCCGATACCTGGGCCTTGCGGGGGCATGCGTACTGGTCGCGGGAGTTCTCCTCGGCGTTTGTCAAGCTGCTTGACTCAATCTATGATGACCCGGCGACTGTGGACGCATCGTGGGAGCAGATTGCAGCCGAGCACGCCGGCGAGCTACCCGCCCTCCAGATTCGCCGCTATGACCGGGATGCCCTCCGGGTATTTGACTCCCTCGACGACGTGCAGCGCTTTGACCCCGGGTTCATCGACCGTGTCGACTCGGAGATACTCGACAACATCTGCACGACGCTCGCCTGCGCGAGGCGGCAGCTGAGTGGCTTTGTCCCCATCAAGCGAGGGATGACCAACCAGTCGGTCAGGTTCGAGGTCGACGGGGTGCCGTACGTGTACCGGCATCCGGGCTATGGCAGCCAGGAGATAACCAACCGCTTCTCGGAGACCTTCTCCCAGCAGGTGGCCTCAAAGCTTGGCATCGACACGACGTTTGTCTATGAGGATTGCGACAAGGGCTGGAAGATCTCTCGGTTTGTGGAGAACACCATCCCCTTTGACTATCACAACAAGGCGCACGTCGCCGAGGCCATGCGCATCGCCTCGGCGCTGCATAACTCCGGCGCGCGCTCCGATTTCTTCTTTGACATCCACGAGGACACGCTCAAGCAGATTGGACTGCTTGACGATAAGAGGCGCGCTCTCTTTCCGGAGTTTGCCGAGCTGCTCGAGGCCGCCTCGGCTCTCAACGAGGACGTGCGCGCGCAGGGGGTAGCGCCCGTCCTGTCCCACAACGACTTCTATGATCAGAACTTCCTCGTGACCGAGGATCGCATGGACCTCATCGACTGGGAGTTCTCGGGGATGAGCGACTACGCCAGCGACCTCGGCGTTTTTATCTGCTGCTGTCCCGATTACACCTACGAGGACGCCCTGCAGATATTTGAGATGTACTTTGGGCGGACGCCGACCAAAGACGAGCTCTTCCACTGCGTCGCCTACACGGCGGTGGTGTCGTTCCACTGGCTTGTGTGGGCTCTGTACAAGGACGTCTGCGGAGAGCCGGTGGGGGAGTTTCTCGACTTCTATTACCGATATACCAAGCTGTTCTGCAGCAAGGCACTTGAGATGAAAAGGAATCAGTAACGTATGAAATGGGGACTTGGGGCTGCAATCACCTGGGCGTTTGACTCGGTCATCCTGAGCATCGCCTTGATGTCGACGTGTTTCTTCACAACCGAGCAGGCAATCGCTCTTGCGTCGTTTACCAGCACGTTCCTACACGACGGCACCTCTGCGGTGATGATGTTCGTGTACAACGCGGTGCGCGGAAAGCTCAAGAAGACCTGGAAGCTCCTGCGGTCAAAGACGGGGGCGCTGGTCGTGGTGGCCGCCGTCATCGGCGCACCGCTGGGGATGTCGGGCTTTGTCTTCTCCATCAACAACATCGGAGCCGCCTACACCACCGCCATCACCGCGTTCTTCCCTGCGTACGGCGCATTGCTCGCCCATCTCGTGCTCAAGGAGAAGATGAAGGGCTATCAGTACGTGGGGCTGGCCGTCTGCCTGATAGCCGTGGCGACGCTGAGCTTCAACCCCGATGAGACCGTGGCCGGCAACTGGCTCATGGGCATCATCGGCTCCCTCATCTGCGTGGTGGGGTGGGGCACCGAGGCGGTGATCATCTCGTACGCGCTGCGCTTTGGCGAGGCCGATGACGAGTGCTGCCTGCAGATCAGGCAGACCACCTCGGCGGTCGTCTACATGGCCATCATCCTGCCCTTCCTGCCGATGCTCCTGTTTGGCTTTGACGTCAGCGCCGGCTGGACCTGCGTGGCGCAGGCGTT
>OMWF01000073.1 GCA_900314665.1 uncultured Actinomycetes bacterium | reverse complement strand
GAGGAAGTCGAGATAACGTTATAACGTAAAAATGAAATATATCTTAAATTAGTTTACATATAATATAAGATATCGGTCGATATCTATCGCTTACATGAAGGCCGTTTAAAATTACCCATATCAATTAATATGTCCAAATACACGCGACTGATATCCCCATATAATTAGCTATAACTGCATAAGCGGTAGTAAATAATACTTTAAAAGGCGGTCTACAAACACAACTCATGTGGTTTGGATACCCAGTTTTGGTTATTGGACCCAGAATCAAAACTCATTATCAAGTTTCCAAAAACCTGTAGATATTTACAGTTAATTTTCGTAGGATGCAGGTGTCAAGAAAAAGGACCGAGGTTCTCGGTAAGCGAAATAGAATCAGGAGGCGTCGTCATCATGGCACAGAGGTTCAGTCAGGTTCTGGGGGTTATTTCCGCTGCAGGTCTGCTCGGCGCTCTGGCAATGGTGTGCACCCTGGTGACCACCGTCATCGCCTAACGCCACAGCTAATCGAGAAACCCGTTATAGAGGGGGCGCTTCTGGAGGAGCGCCCCCTTCGCGTTTGATGAGGGTCCTGTGGAGGCGTGGAGCGACTGAAGCCGGAGGCACTTCTGCGCATAGTGAGGACCGGCGACTACGGCTGGCACACCGCGCGGAGGCGCAGGCGGGACGGCCGCAATGACGAGGTCGCCTCGTATGCGCGGCAAGGGACGCCCCAAGGGGCAGTCCTCCCATTGGCCGCGGACCAACAGGGGACTCCCCTTATCACGTGCGCTTTGCGCCCTCATTCCAGTTCTTGCCACGCGAGAACGCCGATGACCGCAAGACAGCAGGTCTCGACCGCCAGCACCGCCAGGTCGCACGGCTGTCCGGTGAGGTAGCTGCCGGAAAGCGCGCCACATGTCCACGCCAGTGTCCCTCCTTCAAGGAGGTTGTATCCCGCATGCGTCAGCACTCCGGGCCAAACGCTGCCGCACCGCTGGTAGAGTGCCGCGAGGCAGATGCCAAAGGCGGTCGCAGACGCAACCTTGAGCACGGCTTGGATCACCACCGGGGCGTCTATCGTCACCGTCAGCGGTCCAGAGAGATGCAGCAGCCCAAAGGCCATACCGGCGATAAGGGCTCCGCTCCGGACGGGGTGGGCGGCGCCTCGCTGCGCCAGCGCATCGGACAGGTCGGCATAGAGCACGCCCCTGAAGAGCAGCTCCTCAAAACAGGCAGAAGCCAGAAAGATTGCGAGCAGCTGGACCGTGCGAACTTGCAGGTTTGCGGCGAGCTCCACCGGAGTCGCCGGCCAGCTGGACCGGTCCAGCGCAAGCCAGCCGAGCGCTCCGCAACCGGCTGCCACTGCCAGCAGCGCCGCAATCAGGGGTCCCGACGAGGAGGTGCGCGCTCGGCCGGCACGGGCCTTCGCAGCGTGCAGAGGGCGCGCTCGGCCGTCGCGGGCCGCCCCAGTGCTCGGGGAGCGCGGTCGGCTGCCGCAGGATGCCGCGGCGCGTGACGGGCGTTCCGGGCATGGTCCCCCGGATTGATCAGCTGGTCGGCGCCATCCCAGCGCGGCCGGGTCGCTTGTCGCCATCGCCACGGCACAGATGAGCGCGCCGATGAGGGACGAAGCCAGGATCTTCTCGGGCGTGTCCGACCCGATGGCCGCCTGGGGCGCGAGGCCAAGCGCCAGCAGCCCCAGCGCAAAGCCGAGATGGTGGTTGCGTCTGAAACGGGTGAGCAGCATAGGGGCAGTATACTCGGGGTCTTGTCGGAAGGCGCGGCCGGGCGCTTAGACCCGCCGGCGCGAGAGGGGGCGCGATGGGTGCAGGGAGCGGGGCGGCGCGCGCGTCGGCGGCAGCTCGTGCGCGCGCTGGTCGAGGCCTCGACTCCTTTGCGCTCAAGCTGCTCGCCATTGTCGCCATGACCTGCAATCACGCCAGCTACTGCTTTGAGGCGCAGCTCCCGTTTTGGGGCCTGACCCTGCTGCGCGGAGTGGGCGGGCTGACCTTTCCCATCATGGCGTTCCTGATAGTCGAGGGCTATCACCACACCCGCAGCGTGCGCAACTACCTGTTGCGGCTGGCGCTCTTCGCAGCGCTTGCCCAGGTGCCGTACACGGTCTTTCTCGCCCCAGGCGAAGTGCAGGCAAACGTGCTGGTAACCCTCTTTCTGGGGCTGCTCGTCATCTTTCTGGACGACAGGCTCGAGAACCGCGCCCTCTTTGTCGTAGTGGTGCTCGCCATCCTGATTGCGGGGATCTGGTGCGACTGGGGCGTTATCGGGCCGGCGATGATTCTGCTCTTCAAACGCCTCTGGCACAGCCGCTGGCGAGAAGCCCCCTGCCTGCTTCCGGCGGCCACCGACGGCTTGATGGGGCTGGCGCTCCTCCTTGACGGAGACCCGTCCGGGCTTTCTTACGCGCTCTACGGGATGGCGGCCTGTCCGCTCGCCATCCCGCTGTTGCGCAGCTATAACGGCAAGCGGGGGCCAGG
>OMWF01000035.1 GCA_900314665.1 uncultured Actinomycetes bacterium | reverse complement strand
TGGAAGAGGGGTGTGAGCGATGAAGGCCCTCGTCATCGACCTCAATAAGTGCAACGGGTGCTATAACTGCCAGATTGCCTGCAAGGACGAGCATTGCGACAACGACTGGAGCCCCATAGCTAAGCCGCAACCCGTGACCGGACAGTTCTGGTGTCGCGTCAACCAGAAGGAACGGGGGCGGGTGCCCGTGGTGCGGGTGCTGTACACCCCCACCTTCTGCGACCACTGCGACGACTGCCCGCTGCTCTCGCTCGCTCCCGATTGCGTCTACCGCAATGAACTGGGATTTGTGATTATCGATCCCGAGAAGGCCAAGGGGCGTCGGGAGCTGGTCGACGCGTGCCCCAAGCACATGGTCTTCTGGAACGCCGACCTGCAGATTGCGCAGAAGTGCACCGGCTGCACCCATCTGCTGGAGAACGGCTGGACCGAGCCGCGCTGCGTCGAGTCCTGCTCCACCGGGGCGCTGCGCTTTGGCGAGCCCGAGGAGTTTGGCGATGAGCTCGCTGGCGCCTCCCATCAGGCTGGAAGCCACCTCTACTACCTCAACGTTCCTGGTCGGTGGATTGCCGGTACGGTGGCCGACCGAGAAATCAACGAGGTTCTTATCGGCGCGCGGGTGACGGTCAGCGATGTGGACGGGCATCTGGTTGCCACCGGCGCCACCGACGAGTTTGGCGATTTCAGGTTCTACGACCTGGCAGCGGCGCGCTACCAGGTGCATATCGAGGCGGACGGCATCGATCCCGTCGACCTGGTGGCCGACTGCACGGAGGAGGACGTGGTCTTTGACGACATCTTCGTGCACTTTGCGGGCGTGCGGACCGAGGACTAAGCCCGCGCCTGCGAAGGCCGTCGAGAGGGCTGCGGCAGGCCCCGGGTCTCTGAGGCGCGAGCTGCGTGACGGGATGAGGCGCTTCCAGAAAGCCGCTGCTCCAGCTTAGTTACGCTACACTACGGGGCTATGGTCTCGTACACGCGCTAACGTGATGTTTGGAGTTGCAGGATGAAGGTCACCCAGAAGCATATCGACGAGAGCGGCGTTGTCACCTTAAGCGTCACTGCCAACAGCCAAGAGGTGGACAAGGCCCTCGACGCCGCCCAGCTGGGCTTTGCCCGGCAGATGGGCGTGCGTCCCAAGCACGGCACACCCATCGCCCAGAGCGTAAAAGAGCAGCTGGGCATCACCAACCTCGATTCGGTTGTGCGCGAGCAGGCTATCGAGCGTCTCATCCCCCTCGCCCTCGACAAGGCCACGGTCATGCCCGCCTTCCCGCCCAAGGTCTCGGTTGCGGGCGACCTCAAGCGCGGCCGCGAGTTCAGGTTTGAGCTGCCAGTCACGCCCAAGCCCCGCTACGAGCTCACGAGCTACGACCCGGTCGAGATCACCGTGCAGCCCATGGGCTCCAACGACCCTGCGGTCGAGGAAGAGTTGAAGAAGCTCAAAGAGCGCTACGTCGAGTTCAAGACGGCCGACCCGCGCCCCCTCGAGAAGGGCGACAGCTGCCTCATCAAGGTGGAAAGCTCGAAGGACGGCGAGCCGCTTACGGGCCTCACCTTTGACTCCCGCCCCTACACCACCGGCGCAGGCTACATGCCCGAGGGCTTCGACCAGGCGCTTATCGGCATGAACGTGGGTGAGACCAAGAGCTTTAGCTTTGAGGGGCCGGACTTTGACAAGGACGGCAACCAGACCACCATGAAGGTGGACTGCACCGTCACCGTGCTTGAGCGCCAGGTGGAGGTCGAGCCCGAGCTCACCGACGAGTGGGTGTCCAAGAACATGCCCATGTACCCCAGCTTCCAGGCACTCAGAGACGACATCACCGCGCATATCGACCATCAGCGCTCCGAGAGCTACGAGAACTACAAGCGTGACATGGCCACCGCCGAGCTGGCCAAGCGCTTCCAAGGCTCCATCAGCGACGAGGCTTACGAGGCGATGGCAAAGAGCCTGGTAGATACCTTGCATATGCAGGTCCAGACCGGCTCTGACATGACCTTTGACCAGTTTGTGGAGCAGCAGGGCGGCCAGCAGCAGTTCAACATGATGGTCATGCTGCAGGCGCGCCAGATGCTCACTCAGGGCTATGCGCTCGACGCGGTTTACCGCCACGAGCACCTCGAGGCCACCGACGAGGACCTCGACGACGCCTGCAAGGAGATTAACCCGCAGAACCCGCGCCTCGCTCGCGAGCGTATGACCGAGCAGGGGCGCGGCTTTGCCCTGCGTGAGCAGGCCGAGCGCATCCGCGCCAGCAAGTGGGTGCTGGAGCACGCCAAGGTGAACCTCTCGGAGGGCGCCGCTCCGGCTCCGGAGACCGCGCTGTAACCTGCTGAGATTCGGGCACGAGCAACAAAACGGGCGCCGGCAGATGAGGGCCGGCGCCCGTTCTCATTGGTACGTGAGCGTGCG
>OMWF01000222.1 GCA_900314665.1 uncultured Actinomycetes bacterium | reverse complement strand
CCCCGACCTGCTCAAGGCCTTCTGCCGGGCAGGCGTGGACTGCACCATCGGCACGGACGCCCACAGCCCCCGGGAGGTGGCGCTCGGTTTGGACCGGGCGGTTGCCGCCCTGCGCGAGGCCGGGTATAACCGGGTGGCGGTGCCCACCCGCGACCACGACCGCCGCTACCTCGGCCTGGACGACTTGAGCGTCTCCGCAGCGTCCGCCGCAGTCCGCGCCTGAAGGAGGTCAGGACCCATGACAGACACCCTTGAGAAGTCCCTGGCAGGCGCTGCTACCGCTGGCGACGTCGAGCGGGCGCTGCTCGCACGCTTTCCGCGCGGACAGGCGGAGGAGTGGGACCGCTGCGGGCTGCTCGTCGGCGATCCGGCCGCCCCGGTGACCAAGGTGGCGGTGGGACTCGATGCCAGCTCGGCCAACGTGCGCTTTGCTGCCGAGCAGGGCTGCAACGTGCTGCTCACGCATCATCCGGCGTTTCTCGATCCGCCCTCGGTCTTTGGCCCCCAAGCGCGGGGCGTTGCGGACGCCGGCACCGCCGTCTGGGAGGCATGCCGCTCAGGCGTCGCCCTCATCAACTTCCACACCTGTCTCGACCGGGCGCTGGTCGCCCAGCAGCAGCTTCCCCAGCTGCTGGGGCTCGACTACGAGCACCCCCTGGAGGGCTGGGCGGCCTTGCGCGCGAGCCGTGGCAGTCAAGCGGTGCCCAGCCCGGGCACCCCGGCTTACGGCGCGGTCTGCCGGGCGCCCGGCGGCATGACCGTGCGCGAGCTGGCCGAGCGCTGCGGCCGGGTCATGGGCGGCCGTTCGCCGCGCGTCTGGGGAGACCCAGATGCCCCCGTCATCAAGGCGGCTACCTGCACCGGGTCGCTCGGAGACCTGGGTCAGGAGGCGCTTTCGGCCGGGCTTGATGCCGTCGTTGCAGGTGAAGTGCGGTATCATAGCGCAATAGACCTTGCCGCCCGCGGGCTGGCGCTCATCGAGCTCGGGCACGATGCGTCCGAGCAGCCGCTCACCGCCTGCCTGATGCAGGCGCTGACCGATGAGGGCTTTCCGCGCGACAGGATCGTTCTGATCGACCAACCGCATACCTGGCTATCTCTCTAGGAGGCTCGAACCTTGGAACAGTCGCAAGCGCTGCTCATGCTTCAGGAGGCAGACCTCACCATCCTGCGGGTCAAGAAGAAGATCGACTCGCTCCC
Organism: uncultured Actinomycetes bacterium; assembly: GCA_900314665.1. Classification (GTDB taxonomy): domain Bacteria; phylum Actinomycetota; class Coriobacteriia; order Coriobacteriales; family RUG033; genus RUG033. Next base: position 2,214 of record OMWF01000222.1, on the reverse strand, counting down.
GCAGAAGAAGGCAATCGCCGAGAATTACCGCAAGCACGTCGCCATCGAGGAGAAGGCCGGTCAGATCAAGTCGCTTATCGCCAAGTACGAGGCGGAGGTCGATAAGCTCCAAAACGAGGATTCGGAGCTCGCCAACTCCATCGCCAAGTCGCGCGAGACCATCGACAACGTGCACGATTACCGCCTCATCGCCTCCCTCACGCGCGACATGGAAGGCGCCATGAAGCGTCGCGACAACATTGAGTTCCAGCTGGGCAAGCTGGCCGAGAACCTCGACAAGGCCCAGATGCTTGACAAGCAGGCGGCAAAGATGCTTGCCGAGTGCGAGGCGCGCGACGCCGAGCTTGTCAAGTCGTTTAGGGATGCTGCCGCTGAGGCCCAGGCGACGGTCGAGGCCGCCAAGAAGCAGCGCGAGGCGGCGGTCAAGGAGCTCGACCCCAAGCTCCTCAGCCAGTACGAGGACCTGCGCAAGCGCAAGGACGGCGTGGGCGCAGGCAAGCTCGAGGACGGTCACTGCTCGATCTGCCGCATCTCCTACCAGGAGGGCCAGCTCGCGCGCCTGCTCGATGGGCCGGACATCACGGTCTGCCCCAACTGCCATCGCCTGATCGTGGTGCGCGACTAGCCGGTTCACTGTGGGCGCGGGCATGGGGCGTAGCCGGCATTCGGGCCCGCGCCGCCTTCAAGAAAGGGCGCGTTGATGTCTGAAGACAACGACGTTTTCTCTCAGAAGACGGTGCTGCTGGGGGTTACCGGCGGTATCGCCGCATATAAGGCGTGCGAGGTTCTGCGCGGGCTGCAGAAGGCGGGGGTGAGGGTCAAGGTGGTCATGACCCGCAACGCCACTCGCTTTGTGGGGCCCGCCACCTTCAAATCGCTCACCCGCGAGCCGGTGGCGGTCTCGCTGTTTGACGACCCAGGCGATCCGGTGCATCACATCTCGCTGGCCGAGGAAGCCGACCTGATGCTCATCTGCCCGGCCACAGCCAACGTGCTCTCAAAGCTCGCCAACGGCATCGCCGACGACCTGCTCACCAGCACCGCGCTGGCGCTCACCGCGCCTCTGGTGGTGGCTCCTGCCATGAACGTGCACATGTGGGAGAACGAGCGGACCGAGAAGAGCATCGAGCAGCTCAAGGAGCAGGGAGTTCACGTCATCGAGCCTGACACCGGGCATCTCGCCTGCGGCTACGACGGCAAGGGCAAGCTGGCTGACGTGCAGACCATCGTCGAGGAGACGCTCGAGGAGCTGGGTGCGGGCGAGCGCGACCTGGAGGGCAAGCACGTCCTGGTCACTGCCGGGCCCACCTACGAGGCGCTTGACCCGGTTCGGTTCTTGGGCAACCGCTCCAGTGGCAAGTCCGGCTATGCCGTCGCTGCTGAGGCCGCCCGGCGTGGCGCGCAGGTCACGCTCGTAAGCGGCCCTACCTCGCTGGGCTGCCCATACGGCGTCGACCTGGTGCGGGTGACGGGCGCTCTGGAGATGCTGGAGGCGGCGCGCACGGCGTTCGCGGACGCCGATGCAGCCGTTTTCACGGCGGCGGTGGCAGACTTCAAGCCGGCGGGCTATTCCCCGAGCAAGATCAAGAAGGACCCGGACCAGCCTGACCGGGGGCTGGAGCTGACGCTGGTGCGCAACCCCGACATCCTAAAGACCTTGGCGGCGCATAAGTCCGAGCATCCTGGCAGGCCCACCTATGTGGTGGGGTATGCCGCCGAGACTGATGACGCGGTGGGCTATGCGCAGCGCAAGCTGGCCGACAAGGGCGCCGACCTAATGGTCGCCAACAACGTCTCCGACCCGGTTCTCGGCTTTGGGACCGACGACAACAAGGTCTGGTTTGTAAGCGAAGGAAGGGTCGAAGAGCAGCCTCGTTGCTCAAAGCGGATGATTGCACGGCTGCTCATGGATCGGGTTGCCGCTGCTCTCAACGAGTGAGGTCTGAGAAACTCAGGCGCTGTGGTCGGACGCTTGCGCCGGCTACGGGAGAGCTGAAGATTCTCATTGCCTCAGAGGAAGGGGAGCGCTAATATACCTTCTTGCCGTCAGAGAACGGTGCAAACGGGTGGTGGCGCAGTTTGGTAGCGCACATGACTGGGGGTCATGGGGTCGCAGGTTCAAATCCTGTCCACCCGACCACGAAAAAGCAGGCCAGAGGCTTAAGCCTCTGGCCTTTTTTCGTATGCGCACTATTTGGCCTACTGCAAACCGTG
>OMWF01000087.1 GCA_900314665.1 uncultured Actinomycetes bacterium | reverse complement strand
GAGCCGGAGGCCGAGCCTGAGGCGGAGCCCGAAGCAGCAGGCGAGTCGGAGCCCGAGGCCGAGGACGCGAGCGAGCCTGAGGCCGGCGAGGAAGCCGCGCTCGAGACCGACGAGGGGTCCGACCTCGAGACGACCCCCGAGCCCGAGCTCGGGGAGCCCGTGGACGAGCCCGGTGCCGAGGAGGGGATGGAGCCTGCGGAGGTCGTTTCTCTGCCGGAAGAGCCTGGCGAGCCGATCTATGAGTTTTACGCCCCGGCCGCCCGCCATCTGGAGGAGATGCTGCGCGATGAGATCCGCGACCTGGGCGTTCACGACGTGCGTCCCCTCAAGACCGGCGTCAGTTTCTTTGGCACCCTGCGCGACGCCTACCGCGTGCTGCTCTGGTCGCGTCTGGCCTCGCGCGTGCAGCTCATCCTGGGCTACATCGACGCCGCCGACTCCGACGAGCTCTACCACTCCATACGCGCCATCCCCTGGGAGGAGCACTTCGACCTCGACGCCACCTTTGCCGTCGAGGCTCGCGGCATGAACCCCAACCTGCGCAACACCCAGTTCACGGCCCTGCGCGTCAAGGACGCCGTCTGCGACCGCTTCCGCGAGCACTGCGGCGAGCGCCCCAACGTGAGCAAGCAGCCTGACATCCGCATCGACATCTCGATTCACGGCTCGCGCGCCAGCGTGGCCCTCGATCTCGCCGGCGAGGCCCTCAACCATCGCAGCCAGGGCGGCTCTGCCATGCGCTTCGGGTCCTCTGCCCGCGAGTCGCTGGCCGCCGGCGCGCTGGCGGCCCTCAAGTGGGAGGGCCTGGCCCATCGCGGCTGCGTGCTCATCGACCCCATGTGCGGGTCGGGCGCGCTTGTCATCGAGGCGGCCATGATCGCCTGCGACATGGCCCCCAACATCCTGCGCTCCCGCTGGGGCTTCGACCGCTGGAAGAAGCACGACGTCGAGGCCTGGGACGAGCTGCTCGAGGAGGCTGACGAGCGTGCCGAGAAGGGCCGCGCCAAGGCCCCGGCCATCATCGCCATCGACCCCAACATCGAGACGCTCGAGTTTGCCCGCAAGGCAGCGCGCGCCCAGGGCCTGGAGGACATCATCGACTTCCGCGCCGGCGCTCTGCCCGACCTGGCCACCATCGAGCTGCCCGAGCCTCCCAAAGACGAGGTCACGGGTGGTCCGCTGGGCCTGGTGGCAACCATTCCCCCCACTGGGACCAGCGCCCTTTCCGCGGCTCAGCGCCCCGCTCTCTGGGCGGTGCTGGGCGAGCGCGTGCGCGCCCGCTTTGAGGGCTGGCGCTTTGCCCTGGTGACCCCTGACGTGACCGTCGACGCCCCGCTGGGCATGCGGGCCACCTCGGTCATCGCCCTGCCTGACGGCCGCGAGGACTCCGCGGTCCGCAGCTACACGGTGAGCGACGACCCCTCGATGCGCCTGACGCTCGACAACGGCGTGACCATCTTTGCCTCCGAGCCGGGCACCGGCCAGTTTGCCGACCGTTTGGCCAAGATGCGCGACCACCGCGGCAAGTGGGCGCGCCGCTCCGGCATCGCCGCCTATCGCATCTACGACGCCGACCTGCCCGATTACAACATCGCCATCGACATGTACAACGGAGTGGGTCCTGATACCGGCAAGCGCTGGGTCTGCGTCTACGAGTACGCGGCTCCGGCAGAGGTCGACCCGGCTCGCGCCGCCGCCCGCCTGGCCGATGCCCTGTCGGTCATCCCCCAGGTGCTGCGCATCGACCCGCAGGACGTGTTTCTCAAGGTGCGCCGCCATTCCAAGGGCGGCTCCCAGTACGCCTCCGAGGAGGAGAAGGCCGGCGTGACCGGCATCACCGCCGAGAACGGCTTGCTGTTTGAGGTCAACCTCTCGGATTACCTGGATACCGGCCTGTTCCTCGACCACCGCACGACCCGCGCCCTGGTGGGCAAGATGGCCGAGGGCAAGCGCTTCCTTAACCTCTTCGCCTACACGGGAACGGCCACGGTCTATGCGGCTAAGGGCGGCGCCGCCTCCACCACCACCGTCGACCTGAGCGGTCCCTACCTGACCTGGGCCGAGCGCAACATGGAGCTCAACGGCATCGACACCGGCGAGGAATCGACCAACTTGTTCATCAAGAGCGACGTGATGTCCTGGCTGCGCAGCCAGCGCCAGCAGCGCAACCGCTGGGACCTCATCTTTGTTGACCCGCCCACCTTCTCTAACAGCACGGATGCTCCCGATTGGGATGTGGAGAAGGACTACGTGGAACTGCTCATCAACTGCTCGCGCCTGCTGACCCGCAACGGGCAGATCGTCTTCTCCTGCAACAAGCGGGGCTTCAAGCCCGATTCCGACGCCCTGCACAAGGGCGGCGTGGCCATCGAGGAGATCACTCCCAAGACCATCCCCGAGGACTTTGAGCGCAACCCCCACATCCACTCCTGCTACCTGGTCACGCGCACCATCAGCAACAATGAGCGCTCGCACCTCTTTGGCGACGCCGAGGCCGGCCGCAGGGCTGAGCAGGCGTACCAGGAGCGTCGAGAAGCCCGCCGCCATCGGCGCGTGAGCTATGAGCGCGACGACCGCCACCATGGCGGCGAGCGAGACGGGGATGGAGGGCGCGGCGAGCGCCGCAGCTACAACCGTCGTCAGGACGACCGCTTTGAGAAGCGCGACGAGCGCCGTCCGGAGGGCGGGCGCGGCCGCAGGCCAGAAGGCGAGCACGGAGGGCCCCGTGGCGGCGGCCGTCAGTGGGGCGAGAACCACTCGGGCGGCAGGAATGCCCGCAATGACCACGAGAAGCGCAG
>OMWF01000177.1 GCA_900314665.1 uncultured Actinomycetes bacterium | reverse complement strand
TGCGGCGGATGGCGCGGCTTTGGCCCGTCTTTGCCGCGAGCCGTCCGCGCTGCCCGCCGCCAACGGGGCGGATGCGCTAGGCTACAGTCATCACAGACCTGTGCTCTCCCTCTCGAGAGGAGCTCCTCGTGCCGCTCAAGCCGCAACCGGCCTACCCGACCGTTCCCATTCCCGGCGCCCTTCCCGGCGACGGCGACCCCTTCACGCTACCCCAGGGCGCGTTCAGGCTGCTCGTATCCGGCTCGCCCGAGCCCAGCTCGCCAGCGCTCGTCTCCTGGCTCGCCGCCCGGGCAGAGCAGGTGGTGGCCGTCGACTCGGGCGCCACGGCCTGCCGGCGCGCGGACGTGGTGCCAGACCTGCTGCTGGGCGACCTCGATTCGGTGCCCGACGAGGTGCGGTCCTGGTGCGCAAGCCAGGGCGTGGCCGAGAAGACCACCAATTGGGATAAGGACGAGACGGACCTGGAGCTGGCGCTGGACTTTCTCGAGGAGGAGACCCCCGCCGACTTCACGGCGGTGACCTGCGGGACGGGCGGCCGCCTCGATCAGCTGCTGGCGAGCCTGGGAAGCGTGGCCAGCCATCCGCGGCAGGCGCCGGTGCTGGTCGAAGACGGGATGCTCGCCCTCGTGCTCTGCGCCGGCGGCCGCCGCAGCGCGGTGCGCCTGGCCGATGTGGGGTGCGTGGCGGGGACGACCTTCTCGGTCATCGGGCTCATGGGCCGGGCGCGCGTCACCGAGAAGGGCACCCGTTGGGACGTCGAATCGAAGGTTTTCCCGGCGCTCTCAAACCAGGGTGTCTCCAACTACGTGGTCGACCCCGGCCAGGCGCAGGTGTCCGTCGAGGAGGGCATCGCCTTGCTGGTGCTTCCCCGGACGGGGTGGTAGGTCTCCGCACGCGCACGGGCGGGGTGCGAAGCCAGCGCATAGCAAAGGGACGCGCCGGCGGGCGCGTCCCTTACTAAATCCCCAATGATTGTGCCAACGGCTTTGCCGTCTCGAGCCTTTACGCGCGGGTGACCTTGCCGGACTTGAGGCAGTTGGTGCACACGTTGGCCTTCTTGGCCACGCCGTTGACCTTGATGGTCACACGCTGGATGTTGGGACGGAACACGCGGTTGGTGACGCGATGCGAGTGGCTGATGCTCCGGCCGGCAACCGGATGCTTGCCGCAGATTTCGCAAACCTTAGACATCTTCTCAACTCTCCTTCATAACCCAAAAAGCCTGACACGGCCGATGCTGGGGCCGTTGATCCTGCAGTGCCCCTCAAGCCGGTCAAGCCTTACGGTGCATGCATAGCCTTGATAATTTAACATGGTCGGCAATGGGGTACAACTGCCCAGACGGGCGGGCGGCAAGCGGGCGAGCCGGGCCAGGCGTTTGGACGACGTCCGCACTGCATGCGGCGCACGGCGCCGGCGCCGTCAAAGCGGCGGGCAAGCCGCATCGAGCCGAATGCGCATCCGCCGCCACCCGCGCTGCCTAGGAACCGTATAATACCGAGAGCTATGCCCTTGCGGGCTTATGGATCCGGCGTGCGCACGCATGCCGGATGGACTGTCAACGAGGAGGGTCCCTATGGCCAAACCCATCCCTGGAATGCTCACCATCGACAACACGGTCATCGCCGACCTGGCCGGATACGCAGCGCTGGAAAGCTATGGCGTGGTGGGCATGGCCATGCCCTCGCTCACCGACGGCGTGGCAAAGATTCTGCCGGCTGCCCGGCTGCGCCGGGGCATCCAAGTCGTCAATACGGACGACGGCGTGGTGATCGACTTGTACGTCGTGATCGAGAGCGGCGTCAACCTCTCCACCGTGTGCCGCAACCTGTCCGACAACGTCCGCTATGCGCTCACCAGCTTTGCCAAGCTGGACATCGCCGCCGTCAACGTCCACGTCCAGGGTATCCGCGTGCGCGATTAGGCGCCCGCATGCCCCTGCCGGCGCGCTGCCTGCCGGCGTCATCCGCTCATCCCCTCAAGACGAAACCAAAGAGGACCGCATAGATGTCAACAACCTATCTGCCCTACATCGCCGCCGCCGCCCAGGCGCTTTCCGACCGCAAAGAAGAGATTAACCGGCTCAACGTCTTCCC
>OMWF01000090.1 GCA_900314665.1 uncultured Actinomycetes bacterium | reverse complement strand
TGTCCGAGCCAGCTGCCCATCAGCCCGGTCATGGTGAGCATCCCCATCGCCACCAGCAGCAGTCCGCAGACGAGGCTGATGACCTGGGTATGGCGCTTGATGCCCTCGAGCGCCCCCATGATGCCATCGGCGAGCGCCGCGCACAGCACAAAGGGGATGGCCAGGCCAGCGGAGTAGGCGAGAAGCAGCCCCACTCCTGCCAGCGTCGACCCCTGCGTGGAGGCGAGCATGAGGGCCGACCCCAGATAAGCGCCGACGCAGGGCGTCCACCCGATGGCAAAGGTGACGCCAAAGACCACGGCCGACCAGAACGACCCGGTGGCGGGGGAGATGCGCGGCTTGAGGGTGCGCTCGAGCAGCGGTATGCGGACCAAGCCGCTGATCGAGAGCCCAAAGAGGACGATGATCGCCCCGCAGATGACGTTCAAGGCGGTCTGATGGCGGGCGAGCTGCGCCCCAAAGGTGCCGGCGAGCGCTCCCAAGCCCACAAAGACGCAGGTGAAGCCGAGTGCAAAGCCGAGGGCGCCCATCATCGTGCGGCGGGTGGACCGGCTGGCGGTGCCGCCGGCGGCTGGCAGGGCGGCCGTCCCCGCAAAGTAGGCCAGGTAGAGGGGAAGCATCGGCAGCAGACAGGGGGAGATGAAGGTGACGATGCCTTCAAGAAAGGTTATCGCGAGCGCCATGTCGTCTCTCCTCTTGTCGGCGTGGTCGCGCCGATTCTACCAAGCAGGAGCCGGGAAGTTGTCAACGTGTGTCAACAGGGACGGTGGGGGTGCGGACAAAAACTTGGACCAGCTTGGTCCGGAGAGGAGTCCGCATGGCCTATACGATCGACGCGAGGATGAGGGCGCTCAAAGCCGCCTCCCGCTGCAGGAGCCTCAGGGAGGCGGAGCGCGTCACGGGCATTTCCCGTGAGACGATACGCAGATGGGCGATCGCCGGCGAGCGCGGCCGGCTCGCCGGCGTCTATGCTGGCCACGTAGGCTACGGCAAGGAGGTCGACGTGACGGGAGTCGACGAGAGGCTGCCCAAGGGCGACGAGGCGCCCGAGTCGGGGTTCGAGGGAACGCCGGAAGAGCAGATCCGCCAGCTCAGGCTCGAGAACGACATTCTGAGGGGCATGGTGGAGGTTTTAAAAGGCGCGGACCTCGGCCATCTGACGAACAGGGAGAAGACGGTCCTGATCGAATGGCTGAGGCGGGAGACCGACCACCCCTTAAGAGAGCTCACCGATTCCTTGAGGATATCGAAGAGCTCCTATGAGTACCAGCGCGCCGCCATCGCCCGCGGCGACAAGTACGCCTGGCTGCGCCCGCTGGTAGCCGAGGAATTCTGGGCCGAGGACGGCGTCCGCGGCTACCGCGTCGTGACGCACAGGCCGCGCATGCGGGAGGAGCCCGTCGTGGCGTCCGAGAAGGTCGTGCGCGGCATCATGCGCGAGGACGGGCTGGCCGTGCGCCGCAAGGCCGGGCCCAAGAAGTACTGCTCCTACGCCGGCGAGACCGACGAGCGCCCCGAGAACATCCCCCTCAACGAGGACGGCTCCCACGACTTCCGCGCCGACGCGCCCAACGAGAAGTGGGCGTCCGACATAACCGAGTTCAAGCTCCCCGACGCGCCCAAGGTCTACCTCTCGCCGGTCATCGACCTGTTCGACGGCAAGCCGGTGGGCTGGGCGATATCGGGGAGCCCGGACGCCGAACTGGCGAACGCCTCGCTGCTGGCCGCGTGCGCGCAGCTGAGACCCGGGCAGCACCCCTTCTGCCATACCGACGGCGGCTGTCATTACCGCTGGCCGGGCTGGAAGGGGATCTGCGCGTCGCACGGCATCGTCCGCTCGATGTCGCGGAAGGGCCGCTCGCCCGACAACGCGGCCTGCGAGGGCTTCTTCGGCAACCTGAAGAACGAGTTCTTCTACGGCCGCGACTGGCGCGGCGTCTCCCAAGCCGAGTTCATCGAGCTGCTCGACCGGTGGCTCAGACGGTACAGCACCGATAGGATCAAGTACTTCAAAGAGGAGAGCGGGACGGCGTGCGATACGATTGACGGCAGGCGCCGGCGGCTCGGATGCGCCGCGTAGAACGCACGGAAAAACGTCCGCACCCCCGGTTCTTTCTGACACCTTTTCGCCTGGAATGTGTCAAAGAGAACCGTCCCCGTTGACGGTCGAGCGCGTGGCCGGCTCCGACGTCTACGGCACCTCGATGGCCTGCACCCGCTACCTGCTCGCCCACGGCGGCAGCCAGCGGTACGCCATCGCCTGCAACCCCACGAGCTTCGTCGACGCCGTCTCCATCTCCGGCTGGGCCTACGCCAACAGGGTCCCCGTCATGCTGCAGACCTGGGGCGCCACCGCCGCCGACCGCGGCTTCGACGCCGAGGCGGCCTCCGTCATCGCCGGCCGCGACCTGATCGTCTGCGGCGGCGAGATGGCCGTCTCCCAGGATTCCGTCTCCGGCCTGGGCGCGGCCTCCGTCACCCGCCTGGGCGGCGACACCCTCTACGACACCAACCTCCGGATCGTCGGGTTCGCCCTCGAGAACGGCATGTCCGCCTCCGACGTCGCCGTCGCCTCGGACATCTACTCCTTCAGCGGCGTGGACGCCCTGGCCGCCAGCGCCCTGGCCGGCCGCAGGGGCGGCGTGGTGCTGCTCGCCCAGTCCAACCCCGCCTACGA
>OMWF01000171.1 GCA_900314665.1 uncultured Actinomycetes bacterium | reverse complement strand
TCCTCCAAGTTGGCGGAGGAGTAGATGATGCCGCCCACCGGGTCCAGGGCAAGGGCGTTCTCGGTGGTCGAGCCAGCGGCGGTGACGCTGCTCGAGGTGCCTACAACGGCCTCAGGCGAGACGATGAAGAGCTGGTCGACCTTCTGCTGGGTGGTCATGTTGGCCACGATCTGCGCAGTGCGCGGGTCTTCGGAAGCCCAGACCGCCGGAGCGCCGTAGGCCGCAGTGCCCTTGCCTGCGCTGGTCGTGACGTCGTTGGCGGAGGTTGTGGTGGCCGCGGTCGAGTGGGTTGAGGGGGTGGTGCTGGCGGGGCTCTCGGCCTCAGAGGCGCGGGGAGCGCCAATGCCCAGCGGGTTGAACGCCAGCATGCCCACCAGGACGGCGCCCACCGCGGCGCAGGCCAGCCCCACATAGGTGCCGCGGTTGCCCAGCGTCACCTCAGCCCTGCGTTGCCTGTGCGTGAGGCGATGCCATCCATGCTGGTAGGCCTGCTGGTCTATCTGCTTCAGATATGCGCGGTTCTTATCGAGCTTCAGCGGATTGAGCGCCATGCGTCCGCGGTCCTTTCAGGGTCGGTGCGCCCGCAGAGGGGCAGGGGGCCGGTCCCACATGCGGAACCGGCAGCCCTCAAGTGTATTACGCGCAGCCGAGAAGGGCGCGGCTTGCGGCCTCGGGCAGTGGCCGAGCGCGTGTGGGCGAGTCCCTACTCGGTCTCCAGATAGGCGCCCGTCTGCCGGCTCCAGAGCTGAGCGTACTCGCCGCCGCGCTCAAGCAGTTCCTGGTGGGTGCCGTCCTCGGCGATCTTGCCATCGGCCAGCACCACGATGCGGTCGAGGCTCGCCACCGTGGACAGCCGATGCGCCACCACAATGGAGGTACGGCCGCGCATCAGGTTGGTGAGCGCCTCCTGCACCAGGCGCTCGCTTTCGGAGTCGAGCGCGCTGGTGGCCTCGTCGAGCACCAAGATGGGGCAGTCGGCCAGCAGCGCCCGGGCGATGGCGACGCGCTGGCGCTGGCCGCCGGAGAGCTTGACGCCGCGTTCGCCGGTGATGGTGTCAAAGCCGTATGGAAGCTTCTCGATAAACTCCAGGGCATTGGCCTCGCGGGCGGCTTGGATGATTTCCTCCTCGCTGGCGTCGGGCTTGCCGTAGGCGATGTTCTCGCGCACGCTGCGGTGGAAGAGCAGCGCCTCCTGCGGCACGTAGGCGATCTGCCTGCGCAGACTCTGCTGAGTGGCCTCCGCTACGTTCTGCCCGTCAATCAGGATCTGACCCTCTTGGATGTCCGAGAGGCGTAGCAGCAGCTTGGTGAGCGTGGTCTTGCCCGCGCCGCTGCGACCCACCAAACCCACCCGTTGTCCGGCAGGGATATGAAGCGAGAAGTCCTTGAAGACCTGCACGCGGCGGTCGCCGGCGGGTGTGCTGGCGGGCTCAGCGTCCTTCTCGGCCGCGTTCTCACCCAGGTCGGTGTCGTCGTACCAGAAGTTGAGGTGCGAGAAGTCGATGGCGCCTCGGGTTACCACCAGGGGCTTGGCGTCGGGGGTGTCGGCCACCAGGCAGGGCTCATCGAGGATCTGGGTCATGTCGTGGGCGTCGCCAAAGGTGCGGTTGAGCTGCTGCATGAGCAGGTTGATGCGGTTGAACTGCATGGTGAGCGAGTAGGTGTAGGTGAACATCATGACCAGCACGCCGGGCGTGATGCCAAACCAGGAGTTGCCGCCGGTCACAAAGATGACCAGCACGCACATGATGATGACGATAATCGAGCTGGTCACGATGCCGCGCAGGGTGGAGGCCCACATGCGCTTGGAATCGGCGCGCATGGAGGCGGCGTTGGCGGCTTGGAAGAGCTTGCGCTCGTAGTCCTCGCGGCCGTAGGTCTTGACCGAGAGGATGTTGGTGACGCTGTCCGAGAGCTCGCCGGAAAGCTGGTTGGAGGCGGCTGCGGCGGCGTCGTTCAAGGGCAGGACCCGCTTGTACATGAGGTAGGCGGCGATCACGTAGACCACCAGCAGCGCCAGCAGGATGAGCACGTAGGCGGGCACGTACGGGGCAAGGATGCCGCAGGTCAAGACCGCTGAGAGAACGATGGGGATGAGGGCGTAGATGAAGTTTTCCATGAGCAGCGAGTAAGCGTTCATGAACTTGCTGGTCTGACTCACCATGGAGCCGCCGTAACGGCTGGAGTGGAAGGTCATGCTCTGGTTGGAGAGGGTGTCAAAGCAGTGCTTGGCGAGCAGGTAGCTGCCTCTGATTTCAAGCTTCCAGGTGGCGTAATCCTGAAACTTTGAGCAGAACTGTCCGGCCATGTTGATGAGGATGAGGGCGATGATGTAGGGCCCAAAGACGGTGAACACCTGGTCGGCCGACACGCTGCCAGCGCTCACGCGGTCGACGATGAGGCCCATCACGTACGGGTTGCCGTAGCTCAAGAAGGCGACAAACCCCACGGTGGCGAGCACATCGGCAATGAACATGGGGAGCTGGCCTTTGGTGACGCCCCAGTAGTAGTGCAGCGTGCGCCGCACCGTCGAGGGCTTCTCGCCGCCGTTTGCGCTTGTCTCGCTCATATACGCCTCCCCAGCCAACAGGTTATTCTAGGCAGTGTAGCGCGCAGGGTGTGATGCTTTTATTGCACCTGCGCAACGTGTCGCGAGAGGAGCACCTCATGCCCACCCAAGAGCAGTTGCAAGCTCACTACCAGCGGATAAACCCACATGGCGGAATCACGGCCAGGTGTAAGATGTGGCTGCCCCCGCTTCTTGAGGGCCGCGTGGTGCTTGACGTGGGATGCCGGCGCGGCAGGGGCGTCTACCAGATTGCAGACCGGACGGGGAAGTCTGGGCGGGCAGTGGGGGTCGACTGGCGTCCGTCGTTTATCGAAGACGCGCGCGCCCATGCTGCCGAGAATCTCGATCGCAGCGGGCTCGGTCCGGAGTGCATGAGCTTTGCGGTGGGCTATCCGGAGGATTTGGCCGCCGCCGGCGTCGAGGACGGCTCTGTGGACGTGGTCGTCGTCAACAGCGTGCTCGAGCTGTGCTTTGACCCGGCTGCCGCCTTGGCCCAGATCTGCCGCGTGCTCAAGTCCGGCGGCGAGCTCTATCATGCAACCTTTCTGGCAGATTCTCCGGTTGACCCGGCCTGGCGCTCGGAGGCGGTGCGGCAGTGCAACCCGCTGGGGGTGGCCCTGACCGAGGGCGAGATGCACGACCTATGTCGCAAGGCGGGCTTTGGGGCGGTGCGTCAACTGGGTTTTGAGCCGGTGGAGCCGGCCGAGCAGGTCGACTCTCTTGCGGGGCAGACCTTTGACCCCGGGCTGCGACGCTTCTCGCAAGGGGTGGTGCGAGCCTTTAAGGTGGGGGCGCCGGCTGTGGCTGATGCCTCGCAGACCGCACGCTACCTGGGCGTCTCGGCAGATGCGGAGGACCCCTTCGCGCTTTCTGACGAGGAGTCCTTCCCGGTGGGAGAGCCGGTGCCGGTGAGTGCCGAGACGGCGGCGATTCTGGCCAACACCCGCTACGCAAGCGTCTTTGTCCTGGGGGAGCAGGTCTCTTCTCGATAATGGCAGGGGGAGATATCAAGGATGGATATCGGTTCTAATATTTATCCGCGTAGATTGGCGACAATAGTGACGATATCGCACATGAATGCTAGATAATTAATCCTGAGGAGTGTTTACCAAAGAATCTTAGTTGATAATTAAATGAAAACTTGCTATAGTTGGTTGCGTACATGACCAGCTTCTTTAGCCTGCCGTGCCGATTCAGCGTTGTCACGGCGGCTTTTTTTGCACCTAACGAGCCTGCAGGTACCCGACGCGCAGCGGCGCCGGCGCTTTATGGACGGAGGTTTTCATGCAGATCGGTGACATGGTGATGAAGGGCGCAGATGTGCTGCGCATCGTCGAGCGCAAGAGCGAGGCGATTGCCGGACGCCCCAGCCAGGAGTACTGGATTCTGGAGAAGGCCTATCCCACGGGCCGCTCCGGTTTTGTGGTACATGTCCCGGTCGACCAGGAAGACGAGCTGCTGCGCCCCGTGCCCTCGCGCAGCGAGTGGGACCAGATCGTGAGCGCGGTGCGCAACTCCGAGCAGATTAAGTGGAACAAAGACCGCATGAAGCGAATCGAGGAGTTCCGAGCCATCGTCAACTCGGGAAGCCTGGTGGATGCGATGCGCCTCGAGCGCACGTTCCGCGCCCACAAGAGGGAGCAGGCAAAGCCCGCCCTCTCTACGCGCGACAAGGACTTTGAGGCCCGCGCCTGCGAGTTTGTGACTTCGGCAGCGGCTTGCTCCTTTGATGTGACCCCTGATGAGGCTTCTCGCATGCTGGATGAGCTTATCGGATAGAGCTGGTTGCTCAGGCTGTTGGCGTTTACGAGCGGGCTCGCGCATGGTGCGGGCCCGCTCGCTGCGTTTGCAGGGCTCCACCGCTCGGGGTGTCGCCATCACGCCCCGCCACCGTTTCTTCTCTCTTCGGCCCACCCGTAATGTTGAAACCGGACATTTCTCGACATTCCGGATGGAGTCTATCCCTCTCGTAGACAAGAATCGCGACAGAATTCGACATCAGCACCGCGGTGGGTCCCGGCGCCTGTCTACTCCCCGCTTTCCTCGGCGGGCTCGTCTCCTTTGAGCACGCGCTTGAAGGCGGTGATGAGCGCCTCGTTCTCCTCATGCTGCCGCACTGCCACGCGATACGCGCCCGGCTCCAGCCCCACGTAGTTGCTGCAGTCGCGAATCAGGATTCCCTGACCGCGCATGCGCTCGGCCAGGTCGGTGATGTCGCTGTAGAAGAAGAGGTAGTCGGCCTCGCCGGGATAGACCTCAAAGCCCAGCTTCTTAAGGCGCTTGTAGAGCCAGGTGCGTTCGGTGGCCACCAGCTGGCGCGTCTCCTGCAGGTAGGTGTGGTCCTTCTTGAGCGCGGCGATGCCGGCCGCCTGGGCGATGGAGGAAACCGGCCAGGGCTGGCCTGAGTCGCTGATCTTCTCCAGCAGCTCGGCGTTGGAGGACAGGCAGTAGCCCAGGCGGATGCCCGCCATGCCAAAGAGCTTAGTGAAGGCGTCAAAGATGAGGAGGTTGCTGTCCTCGGGAATCCGGTCGCGCAGGGTCAGGCGGTTGCCGTGGTCCACAAACCCCATGAAGCACTCGTCGACGGCCAGGATGGTGCCGTTCTCGCGGCAGCGCGTCTCGACCTGGTCGAGCAGGTCGGGGTCGCAGGTGAGGCCGGTGGGGTTGTTGGGGTTGCAGAGGTAGAAGACGTCGAGGTCCGGCGTCAGGTCGTC
>OMWF01000128.1 GCA_900314665.1 uncultured Actinomycetes bacterium | reverse complement strand
GGCACGATAGCGGAGCCGTCCGCCCGAGGTTCCGCTGTCGTGCCGGCTCGGCACGCGTAGAAGGCCTGAGCCGGACCCGATACCGCTCCATCGCCACCCCGCCATCCGGAATTATAAGAATTTGTTGTAACTCATCTATTGACATCTTAGTTGTCACTACTTATATTACAACTATCACATGTAACTAATTAGATTACATCTGATACAGCAGGACAGACAAACCCAGGCACCACCTAGACTTTGGAGGAATCATCATGACTAAGATCGCTGTTGTTGCCGCTGACGGCCGTGTCGCTCGAAAGGTCATCACCGAAGCCGTCAATCGTGGACTTGAGGTCACCGCTTTTGGCCGCAAGGACCAGAATCCCACTGACGCCCAGACCTACGTGAAGCGCGACATCTTCGACCTCACCGCTGATGACCTGGCCGGATTCGACGCCGTGGTGGATGCCTTTGGCGCCTGGACCGAGGACACCCTCCCCCAGCACTCCACCACCCTGGCCCATCTCTGCGACGTCCTGTCCGGCACGGACACGCACCTGATGATCGTCGGCGGCGCCGGTTCGCTCTACGTCAACCCCGAACACACCGCCACCGTCTCCGAGGGCCCCGACTTCCCTGACTCCTTCAAGCCCCTCGCCTCTGCCATGGCCTCCGCCCTGGCCGACCTGCGCAAGCGCGACGACGTGAACTGGACCTACGTGAGCCCCGCCGGCGACTTCCAGGCCGACGGCGCTCGCGACGGCAAGTACCTGCTCGGCGGAGAGGAGCTCATCCTGAACGACCGCGGCGAGTCGATCATCTCGTATGCTGATTACGCCATCGCCATGGTCGACCTCATCGAGCAGGGCGGCCACAAGCAGGAGCGCGTCAGCGTCGTCCGCGCCTAAACCGCGCCGACCGCCTCACGGCCTGCACCAGCAAACGACGGGCGCCCCGCCGCAGCGAGGCGGGGCGCCCGGGCCTCTACCGGGAAAGGAGCCACCATGAGCACCCGCTTCAGCTTGAGCGGATCTGTGACCCGAGGTGTCGAGCAGCCGCTCTTAGAGCAGGAACAAGCCCTCGCCCAAATGCTTGACCAGGCTGACGCGGTGCTTATCGGCGCAGGGGCGGGGCTTTCCACGGCTGCCGGGTTCACCTACTCGGGCGAGCGCTTCACCCGCTACTTCTGGGACTTTGAACAGCGCTTTGGCATCCATGACATGTACTCGGGAGGCTTCTACCCCTTTCCCGACGACGAGACCCGCTGGGCCTGGTGGAGCCGCAACATCTACTACAACCGCTATGTGCCAGCGCCTAAACCCACCTATAGGGAGCTGTTGTCGCTGGTGCGCTATCGCGACTACTTTGTGCTCACCACCAATGTCGACCACCAGTTCCAGCGGGCCGGATTTGACAAGCAGCGTCTCTTCTACACGCAGGGAGATTACGGGCTGTTCCAGAGCACAAATCCCACGCTCCAAAAGACCTACGACAACGAGGACTGGGTTATGGCCGCTCTAGAAGCGCAGGGCTTTGTGCGCGACGAGGGCGGCATCTTCCAGCCGCCCGTAAACGGCCGGCTCAGCACACGCATCCCCACCAAGCTCATCCCCACCTGCCCGGACGACGGCAGCGCCGTGACCACCAACCTGCGGATAGACGACGGTTTTGTCCAGGATCAGGGCTGGTATCAGGCAAGCGACCGCTACCATGACTTTGTCCGTAGACACACCGGCGGACGGATGCTTTACCTGGAGCTGGGCGTGGGGATGAACACGCCGGCCATCATCAAGTTCCCCTTCTGGCAGGCTACGCTCGACAACGCGCAGGCCAGG
The DNA here is from genome assembly GCA_900314665.1 of uncultured Actinomycetes bacterium. Classification (GTDB taxonomy): domain Bacteria; phylum Actinomycetota; class Coriobacteriia; order Coriobacteriales; family RUG033; genus RUG033. The sequence goes on along the minus strand of OMWF01000128.1, from coordinate 659 downwards.
TACGCCTGCGTGAACCTGGGCGAGGCGTACTGCCCGGTTGAGATTGCGGATCGGTCGCTGTGCGTGAGCCACGACATCGCGCAGGTGGTGGCGGACCTCGCCAGGCGCCTCGACTAGCGCGGGCGCCTCAGGCACGCCGGCCGTGGTACCGTAGGGGCGACCGTTCAAAGCCAGCGGAATGCGAGAAGAGCCATGCACGTCTCAACCAAATTCACCGTCGCCTTGCATCTGCTGTGCGCGACCGAGTACTTCAACAAGACCGAGAAGGTCACCAGCGCGTTTCTCGCCGGAAGCATCGGCACCAACGCCGTGACCGTGCGCAACATCATGCTGCAGCTGCAGCACGCGGGCATCATCAGCGTCAAGCGCGGGTCAGGCGGCATCGCTCTTACCCGACCGCTCGCGCAGATCACCTTCCTCGACATCTACCAGGCGGTGGAGACGGGCAGCGAGGGGACGCTCTTCAACTTCCACGAGAACCCCAACCCCCAGTGCCCCGTGGGGCGCAACATCCACCGGGCGCTCGATAGCCAGCTGAGCGAGATGCAGAAGGACTTTGAGCGCGACCTGGCAGGCCGTACCGTGGCCAGCGTCTACGACAAGGTGGTGGACGCCATCAAGGACCAGAACCCGGCGGCCTAGGAACGAGAGCCCGCCAT
>OMWF01000032.1 GCA_900314665.1 uncultured Actinomycetes bacterium | reverse complement strand
GATGCAGAGTATCTTCGACGTCACCGAGCTCACCCTCACTGGCCCAAAGTAGCGCGAGTCGAGGGAGTTGGTGCGGTTGTCGCCCATAACCCAGATGTAGCCATCCGGGATGGTGTATGGATAGCTAATGCCTGCCGAGCCAGCCTGGTCCGAAAGCGAGTAGCTGGGCTTGCCAAGGGTATAGGAGGACTCGTCGAGCTGGACCCCGTCCACGTAGACATTGCCGTCATGCAGGTCGACAGTCTGGCCGGCAACGGCAATCACACGCTTTACGAGGGTGGTTCCGGGCTCGCGCGGGCTCTCGAAAGTCACAACGTCACCCGCTTTGGGAGACTCCCAGTTGAGTGTGACCTTCTCGCCAAGGAGCAGGTCTCCCTCCTGGATGGTCTCAAGCATGGAGCCCGAGGGGACCTCGTAAACCCCCACCACAAAGGTGCGTAGGAGCAGAGCCACGCCAAGCGCAACGAGGATGGTCACGACAACGTCGAGAAAGCCGCCCTTCTTCTCCTTTGCCTTGCCCTTGGCCACGCTACTCCCCTTCTACTACAGAACCGTCGTTGCCGGGCCGTTGTGAATCATGGCCCTCCCCCATCGCCCGGTGCGCAAGCTCCCACTCTTCCGCAGAGAGACCGGCACCGTCAAGCAAGTCGGGGCGCCAGCGGGCAGTGCGCTCGATGGCGCTTTTCCTACGCCAGGCGTTCACCGCTCCGTGGTCGCCGGAGAGAAGGACCTCAGGCACGCGTTGCCCATCATAGTCCGCCGGGCGCGTGTACTGAGCGTACTCGAGCAGTCCATCCGAGAATGACTCGTCGCGAGCGCTCATCTCGTCCCCAAGAGCACCAGGCAACAGGCGCACCACGGCGTCGATAACGACAAGTGCGGGAAGCTCCCCGCCCGTGAGGACGTAGTCCCCCAGCGACAGGACGTCGTCCGCGAGGTTATAGGCGCGCTCATCCATACCCTCGTAGCGACCGCAAACAAAGAGCAGGCGCTCCTCGTGGGAGAGACGCTCTGCCACAGCCTCGTCAAAGCGACGGCCGCAGGGCGAGAAGAACACCACGTGCGGAGCACACTCTCCGCGAGAAGAAATGTCGCGAACCGCCTCGAAGATAGGCGCAGGCTTCATCAGCATGCCCTGGCCGCCGCCAAACGGCGCATCGTCAACCGTGCGATGCCGGTCATGGGTCCAGTCCCTGAGGTCGTACGCCTCAAACGAGAAGATGCCCTTGGCCTGCGCATGCCCCATGATCGAGGCATCCAGGTAGGGCGAGAAGACGCCCGGAAAGACAGAGAGGGTCTCGATGATCACTGGACGTCACCGCCGTCGACAAGGCCCGAAGGCACGCGGACCCGAATGGCGCCGGTATCCGGAACCTCCAGGACAACGTCTTCCACAACGGGCACAAGCACCTCGCCAAACGGACCCTCGATAACCCAGACATCGTTGGCGGGCCCCACCATGACCTCCTCGATGGTGCCGAGAAAGCCAAGGCTCTCGTCAGTGACCTCGCGACCAAAGAGCGCCTCGGCGTCGTGAAGCGCAACGTCATCCGGCAGGTCTTTCTCGCATGCGAGGAGGTAGCGACCACGAAGGCCGTCAGCCTCATTGATGCCCGTCACGCCAGAAAGCGAGACAAGCTGGCCATGCGCGCCTTCGGAGACGCGCTTCACCACGTGGGACCTTGGTCCCTTGAGACGAGGAGGCACCACGAAGACCTCGAGGCCCTCGCGAACAAGAGGGGGAAGGCCGTGAACGGTAACCGTCACGACCTCCCCCGTTCTTCCGTGTGACTTCTCGACACGGGCTATGACTCTGTAGCGATCACGCAAGGTAGCCTAGCCTACGACCTCGACCTCGACAGAGGTCCCCACGCGCTGCCCAAGGGCGCGCGCGAGGGTACGGATGGCCTTGATCGTGCGGCCCTTGCGGCCAATCACGCGACCAGCGTCCTCCTCGGCACACGTAACCTCGATGAGGGAGCCCTCGTCGCTGTCAGTGACGTCAAGCGAGACGGCACCCTCGTCGTCAACGAGACCGCAGACAATGTACTCCACAAGGTCCGCGACCTTGTCAGAGGGCATCTCCTGCTCCTCGTCGACCTCGTCGTTAATGGTGTCTTCCATGGAGGCGCCCCTACTCGGCAGCAGCCTCAGCAGCCTCCTCGGCCGCCTTGGCAGCCTTGGCAGCGGCCTTCTTGGAGATCTTGGCCTTCTTCTCGACGACGGGCTGACCGTTGCGGACAACGTCGATGAGGTGAGAGACGGAGTTGGTGGGCTGGGCGCCCTTGGAAATCCAAGCGTCGACCTTCTCGAGGTCAATCTCGATGGTCTTGGGGTTGGTCAGGGGGTTGTAACGGCCCACCTGCTCGATGTAGCGGCCATCGCGAGGCATGCGGCTGTCGGCGACGACGATGCGATAGTACGGACGCTTCTTGGCACCGTGACGG
>OMWF01000103.1 GCA_900314665.1 uncultured Actinomycetes bacterium | reverse complement strand
GAACGCGGCCAGCAGGCAGGCTGCCACCGCGCAGACGCCGGCGAGCAAGAATGCCACCCCCAGGTTGTCTCCGGCCATGGGGAGGATTACAAACGACGGGAGAACCACGGCACCTAGCAGCTCGACGGTTGCCACCAGGCCGCCCGCCGTACCCGCCAGCTGCTCCCCGATGCCCTTGAACGTGATGGGCAGCGAGATGAGCAACGGGATGCAGCCCCCTACAAAGAACCCTGCGAGGAAGAAGGCGATGCCGAGAGCGAGCCCCTCGGGAGCTCGCCAGCCAAAGGCGACGCAAAAGGCGGCGGCCAAGGTGAAGATGACCACGGTACGTTTGACCGACCTCAGGGCTTTGGCCAGCATCGGTGCGACGTAGCAGCTGATCAGCGCCCCGATGGTATAGATGCTCGTGTAGTATCCAGCGGCTACCGAGCCGATGCCGCGGGTGGTCAGGATGGTCGGCCCCATCGAGCTCATGATCACGTTGGGGCCCATCAAGAAGAACAGCGCGATGCCGACCAGCCAGACGTTGCGGCTTGACATCACGCGCTTGAGCAGAGCACCCAGGCTTGGTTGCGCCGGGGCTGGAACATTCTTGGAGTCTGCGTGCGTTGAGGCGGCGCCATCTCGTTCAGGGTTGTTGCGGTAGAGCAGGCACCAGCAGGCGAGGGCGATGACAAACAGGGCCAGAGCGACCGAGAAGGCGGCCTTGCGGTTGGGGAAGAAGGCGGTGGTGGCCAGTGCGACTGTCATCGAGAGCGTGGAAAACGAGAAGGCGATGCCTATTTTAGAGGTGAGCTGCGAGGGCTTATACCATGCGCCCAGCAGCTTGGCGCTGCATGAGTTGAGGATGGTGGCGGCCACGCCTGTGAGGACGAAACCTAAAAACAGCGTGCCGTAGGAGTTTCCCAGCAGGTTGATGATCGCGCCCAGGGTGGAGAGGGCAAACGAAGCTCCCGCCACAAGCTTGGGGTTGTGCTTGTCGATCAGAATGCCCGACACCAGGGAGAGCAGGATGCCGGGGATCATCGCAGCCGTGAACAGCGATGAGAACTGGCTGGCGCTGATTGCAAACTCGCTGGTCAGGCTTGGCGCCAAGGGCGAAAGCTGGTACTGCGCATAGTTGGGAGCGACATAGCCGATGCTGACCGCCAGCAGCGACATCAGCGCGTACCGAGATCGTTTCTTCTCATCCATCTGAACCCCTTTTATGGTCATGCGGTAAGAGCATAAGGACGTCCAAGCCGCGTCAGTATGCTAGCAGTCGGGGATGCCTTGAAGGTTTGAACAACGCTCCTGAATTGAAGGGCTAATTTCGGCACATCTTATGAAAGGGGCGGGCGCTTGACGCGGCCGTATGATTCAGCCTTGCTCGTCTAGGTCGCATAGCTTTTCTGTAAGCTGCGGTGGGTTAAGACGCGCTGGTGAGCCCGTGTTCGCCGCTTCCCTGAATGACACGGTTATGAAGCAAATTCTTCTATATTTTAACGTTCTGTAGCTTATACTATGCGAATGCGTGCGGAATAGGCCGCACCATGAAACCATTCTATTGGCCCCGAGACATGTTCCAAAGTTGCCAGAGACTCTTAGGACGACCTGCGGCGATGACCATGGCGAGCGGGGCCCCCTTGAAAGGGGCACCAGTGAGCGAGAACGAGATCAAGAACACGTCAATCTTCGAGCTGGACGATGTCAGCGACGACGACATGAACTCCATGATCGATGGCACGCTGACCGACTTTGACGAGGGCGATCTGGTCAACGGCAAGGTCGTGAAGATTGAGCACGACGAGGTCCTGCTTGACATCGGCTTCAAGTCCGAGGGCGTCATCCCCGTCCGCGAGCTCTCTATCCGCCGCGATGTCGATCCCTCTGAGGTCGTCCACATTGGCGATGAGATCGAGGCCCTGGTCCTGCAGAAGGAGGACAAGGAAGGCCGTCTCATCCTCTCCAAGAAGCGCGCTGAGTACGAGCGCTCCTGGAACCGCATCGAGGAGAAGTTCAACGCCGGCGAGAACGTCGAGGGCGAGGTCATCGAGGTCGTCAAGGGCGGCCTGATTCTGGACATCGGCCTGCGCGGCTTCCTGCCCGCCTCCCTGGTCGACCTCCGTCGCGTCAAGGACCTCTCCACCTACCTGGGCACCCACATCGAGGCCCGCGTCATCGAGATGGACCGCAACCGCAACAACGTCGTTCTGTCCCGTCGCGTGGTCCTCGAGGAGGAGCGCAAGCAGGAGCGTTCGGAGATCCTCTCCAAGCTCAAGAAGGGCATGCGCCTGCAGGGTACCGTCTCCTCCATCGTCGACTTCGGCGCCTTCGTCGACCTGGGCGGCATCGATGGCCTGGTCCACATCTCCGAGCTGTCCTGGAGCCACGTCAACCACCCCTCCGAGGTCGTCAAGGTTGGCGAGAAGGTCGAGGTCGAGGTTCTGGACGTCGACACGCAGCGCGAGCGCATCTCCCTGGGTCTCAAGCAGACCAAGGAGGACCCGTGGCGCACGCTCGTCAAGAACTACCCGGTCGGCGCCATCGTCGAGGGCAAGGTGACCAAGCTGGTCCCCTTCGGCGCCTTCGTCGAGCTGGGTGACGGCATCGAGGGCCTGGTCCACATCTCCGAGATGGCCCACCAGCACGTCGACACCCCCTCGCAGGTCACCAAGGTCGGCGAGACCGTGCACGTCAAGGTCATGGACGTCGACATGGACCGTCGCCGCATCTCCCTGTCCATGAAGCAGGCTGCCGACACCCTGGGCATCCAGGTCAACGTCGAGCCTATCGAGAAGCCCGCTGAGGAGGAGGCTGCCGCCCCCGCCGAGGAGGCCCCCGCTGCCGAGGAGTCCGCTGCCGACGCCGAGTAGCGCGCACGCTTCAATCTCGCATGACAAGTCGCAGGGCCGTTCCACATGGAGCGGCCCTGCTTGTTTATCGGTCTGTTCCCGGCACGTAAGACGCGGCCCGGTATGCTGTGGGAGCAGCATCTATCAGAGGAGGCAGGAACGGCATGTACGTGCTCATCATCACCGGAGGCATCGGGTCCGGCAAGTCCACAGCGGCCTCCTACCTGGTTCGCGATGGGGTCTTGCGCCTCGACACCGACCAGATCGCCCGGCAGGTGCGTGAGAGCGGGTTGGTGACCGAGCCGCTGGTCCAACGCTTTGGCCTGCAAATTCT
>OMWF01000243.1 GCA_900314665.1 uncultured Actinomycetes bacterium | reverse complement strand
GCGCTCGAGCGCGACTACCACTTCAAGGGCGCCCAGCCCGGGGTCGACTTCACGGTCGACGAGTGGGCCGACGTCATCACCATCAAGGAGGGCGACCGCTGCCCCAAGTGCGGCAAGCCGCTGACCAGCGCCCGCGGCATCGAGATGGGCCAGGTGTTCCAGCTGGGGACCAAGTACTCGGCCACGATGGGCGCCACCTTCATGGACGAGGACGGCACCGAGAAGCCCTTCCTCATGGGCTGCTACGGCATCGGCATCTCCCGCACGCTGGCGAGCATCATCGAGCAGGGCAACGACGAGAACGGCATCATCTGGCCGGTCTGCGTGGCCCCCTACGAGGTCGCGGTCCTGCCGCTGACGGTGGGTGATAATCTGGTCGACCCGCTGGCCCAGCAGGTCGCCGACGGTCTCGCCCAGGCGGGCATCGAGGTCATCATTGACGACCGCGACGAGCGCGCCGGCGTCAAGTTCAACGACGCGGACCTCTACGGCTGGCCCTACCAGGTCATCGTCGGCAAGAAGGGCGCCCGTGCCGGCGAGATCGAGCTCAAGGTCCGAGCCACGGGCGAGCGCGAGAACCTCCCGGTCGACCAGGCGGTCGAGAAGATCACCGCGATGGTGACCGAGCAGCGGGCCCGCTACACCCACGAGGCGGCGCTCGAGCTCGAGGCCAAGCGCGACGCAGCGGCCAAGTAGAAAGCGCTCGCATCCAGGTTCGTCCAGGCCCCCGTTGCCGCTCAAGCTGCAACGGGGGCCTTTCTGTCTGCTTGGGGGCGTGACAGGGGACGGTTCTCGGCTGTCACCTCTTTCAGCGGGCGCGTGCCTGTCGGGTGTCTGCCACGGGGGATACTTCTATCCGTCAGCTTTTCTGCGGATGTTGCCACCGGGGACGGTTCCATCTGACATCTTTTCAGCAGATGCCGTGCCATTGGGATGCTTCCCTTTGTCGGCTTTTCAAGCGGACGAGCGCCAACCGGTTGCTGCTGGGAGCACAACCCCTCAGGTTGCCGCCGGCTGCTACTGGGGGCAGTGCTTTCTGACTGCCAGCTAAGCTGCCCTGCCTGGACATCGGGCCCATGTGACCATGGTCCCGATGTCCAGCGCTCTGTAGCATCCTGCCTTGTGCCTCGTAACGACCGCTCAGCGGCGAATCTAAACCTTTTTTATTTTTTACTAGACATTATTTTCAATAGAGAATAATATGCAGTCAGTAAGCAATGGGAAGCATCCTCCAACGGCTTCCCGCCTGCAGATCGTGTCCCCTCAACACCCTGCAGGTCAACTTGCCTGCGCGCCTCCTCCCTCTCTCTTCCGCGCGCATAAGCCAAGCCGCCCCTGCTCCTATCCCTGGCAGGGGCGGCTCTCTTTTCCCATGATTTCATCGATGCTTCGGGATAGATACTTCCGGCAGGCGGAGGCAAGCTCAAGGATTCGCGAGAATTGCCTTAGCAATCTTGATACGGAGGCAGCTGTTGACGTCGAGCTTGGTGACTTGACCAGAAGCTGATGCCGAGTCGGGCTCACAGCTGCGGGATTGCAGCTTGAGCCGGTGCGACGGAGACCTGAAAAGAGCGCAGCGTACCGTAGATGCAGGTTGTGGCGTTGCGTCGGACTCTGCAGCCGGATTCCTCCGTCTCAGATACAGCGACATGTTCAACTGAGGCTAAGCAGTGGGTCCGAAAACAATTAACGGGCATTTAAGCTGACAATCGCGAGATTATGAATGATTTACCGTTTAAATGCTCGTTAATTTCTCGGTTCCGAGACTGGTGATAGGGCCGGGGATGGGGACGGGGCCGGAGCTGACCGAGGTTGGGGCCGGGGATGGGGGCGCGGCCGGGGTCGGGGTTGGGAACGAGTACGTGCTTGAGGCAGCGCCGGCCCGGGTCCGTCGGAACCCGGGCCGGCGCTTATCGGCAGGCAGTTACTCCTTTACGTAGTCCACGTGCAGCAGCTCGTGTTCGCGGCCCTTGAGGGTCGTCGCGTAGAGCTCGCGCATGAGGGGGTTGTCCTGCGAGCGCTTGATGCTCGAGACGCGGTCGGAGTTGTAGAGGCCGTGCCCGCGCTTCTCGCGGCGGTCGCGCGAGACCGCCGGCTGTCCGGCGCCGGAGATGCAGCCGCCCGGGCAGGCCATGACCTCCACCAGGTCGTAGCTCTTCTCGCCGGACTTGATGGCCTCGATAAGATCGCGCGCGTGGGCAAGGCCGCTCACCACCGCGATGCGCAGCTCGCGGTCGCCGTACATGACCGTGGTCTCCTTGACGCCCTCCATGCCGCGGACGCCGCTGTAGGAGAGCGCCGTCAGGGTGGCGCGGCTGTTGTCCTGGGCGATTTTGCGGAGTACGGCCTCGGTCACGCCGCCGGTCACGCCAAAGATGATGCCCGCGCCGGACATCGTGCCAAAGGGCATGTCGATGCTCTCGGGCTCGAGCTGGCTGAAGGCGATGCCCGACTCGCGGATCATGCGGATGAGCTCCTGGGTGGTGATCACGACGTCGGTGTTGGGTTCGCCGTCCACCTTGAACTCGGGCCGTGCCGCCTCGTACTTCTTGGCGGTGCAGGGCATCACCGCCACGTGAACGTGGCGCTTCTTGCCCGCGGGGAGGTTGCCCCGGTACCGGTCCTTGATGACGGCGGCGAACATCCCCAGCGGGGAGCGGCAGGTGGACACGTTGGGGAGCATCTCGGGGTAGAACTTCTCGGCGTACTGGACCCAGGCGGGGCAGCAGGAGGTGAAGATCGGGAGCTTCTCGCCCTTGTTGAGGCGGTCGATGAATTCGTTGGCCTCCTCGATGACTGTGAGGTCGGCGCCGGTGGAGGTGTCGTAGACCTCGTCAACGCCCATCCGGTGCAGGGCGGCGATGATGCGGCCCATGGCGTTCTCGTCGTCCGCCAGGCCCATCTCGCGGCCCAGACCCACGCGCACGGCGGGGGCGACCTCGCAGGTCACAAAGGCCTCAGGGTCGTCGATGGCGTTCCAGAGGTCGTCGATGTTGTCGTGGATGACGATGGCGCCGGTGGGGCAGGCCACCGCGCACTGACCGCAGCCCACGCACAGCGACTCGGACAGGGGCTGGTCAAAGGCGGTGGAGATGCGCGCCTCGGACCCGCGGAAGGCAAAGTCGATGGCACCCACCGCCTGGATCTCGTTGCACTCGCGCACGCAGTCGCCGCAGAGGATGCACTTGCCCGGATTACGGACGATGCAGGGCGAGGAGGCGTCCATCTCGACCTGGGGGGCGGTCCGCTCGAAGGGGATGTCCTTGACGCCAAAGCGCAGGGCAAGCGTCTGCAGGCGGCAGTGGCCGTTGTTCTGGCAGGTGGTGCAGTCACGGCAGTGCTCGGCGAGCAGAAGCTCGATGATACGGCGCCGATAGTTGCGCAGGCGCCTGGTGTTGGTCTTGATGTCCATGCCCGCCTGCGGGGGAGTGGAGCAGGCAAACTGCAGGCGGCCGCGCTGGTCCTCGACCATGCACATGCGGCAGGCGCCGTAGATGGACAGGTCGCTGTGATAGCAGAAGGTGGGCATGTGGATGCCGGCCTTGCGGATCACCTCGAGCAGGTTGCGCTCGCCCTCGATGGGGACGGGGATGCCGTCGATGATCATCATGTTTTCGGTTGCGATCCCCATCGCTTAGGCCTCCTTCCGGATGGCGCCAAAGCTGCAGGCGGTCATGCAGGCGCCGCACTTGATGCATTTGTCCTGGTCGATGACGTGAAGCTCCTTGACTTTGCCGGAGATGGCGTCGACCGGGCAGTTGCGGGCGCACTTGGTGCAGCCCTTGCAGAGGTCGGGGTCGATCATGTAGCGCATGAGCTTCTCGCAGGCGCCGGCTGGGCAGCGCTTGTCGATGATGTGGGCCTCGTACTCCTCGCGGAAGTTGGCGATGGTGCTCGAGACAGGCGAGGGAGCGGTCTTGCCCAGGCCGCAGAGGGCCGTGTTGGAGATGGTGTCGGCCAGCTCCTCGAGCAGCTCGATGTCGCCCTCGCGGCCGTTGCCGGCGACGATGCGCTCCAACACCTCGAGCATGCGCTTGGTGCCTTCGCGGCAGGGGACGCACTTGCCGCAGCTCTCCTCCTGCGTGAAGTGCATGAAGAAGCGCGCCACCTCCACCATGCAGGTGGAGTCGTCCATCACCACCAGGCCGCCGGAGCCGATAATGGCCCCCGCGCCCTTGAGGGAGTCGAAGTCGAGCGGCAGGTCCAGGTCCTTCTCGGTCAGGCAGCCGCCGGAGGGCCCGCCGATCTGAGCGGCCTTGAACGTGCTGCCGCCGCGCATTCCCCCGCCGATGTCGTAGATGACCTCGCGCAGGGTGGTGCCCATGGGAACCTCGATGAGGCCGGTGTGGGCGATGTCGCCGGTTAGGCAGAAGGTTTTGGTGCCGGGGCTGCCGGGCGTGCCGATAGAGGCGTACCAGTCCGCCCCGCGGTTCACGATCATGGGCACGTTGGCGTAGGTCTCGACGTTGTTGAGCAGCGTGGGCTTGCCAAAGAGGCCCTGCTCGGCGGTGCGGGGCGGCTTGACCCGGGGCATGCCGCGCTTGCCCTCGATGGACTGGGTGAGCGCCGAGCCCTCGCCGCAGACAAAGGCGCCGGCGCCGCGGTTGATGCGGATGTCAAAGTCAAAGCCGCTGCCCAGGATGTTCTTGCCGAGAAGCCCCAGCTCGTGGGCCTGCTCTATGGCGCCCTTCAGGCGCGAGACGGCACGCGGGTACTCGGCGCGCACGTAGATGTAGCCCTGATGGGAGCCCACGGCGTAGCCGGCGATGATCATGCCCTCCAGCAGGCGGTGGGGGTCGCCCTCCATCACGCTCTGGTCCATGAAGGCGCCCGGGTCGCCCTCGTCGCCGTTGCAGACCACATAGCGCACGGGGTCCGTCTGACGGGCCACGCTCTCCCACTTGCGCCCGGCGGGAAAGCCGCCGCCTCCGCGGCCGCGCAGCTTTGACTTGGCGACCTCCTCCACCACCTGGGACGGCTCCATCTCAAAGAGGGCCTTCGCCAGGGCCGTGTAGCCGTCCAGGGCCAGGTACCCGCGAACCGAGGTGGCGCTGGTGTGGCCGCAGTGCTCCAGGACCAGGCGGGTCTGCTTGGTGTAGAAGGGGATGTCGTGCTGGTTGAGGTATGCCTCGCCGTCCTGGTGGTAGGCCAGGCGCTCCACCGGCTCTCCGCAGACGATGGTCTTCTCGACGATCTCTGCGCAATCGTCAACGCCGACCTTGGTGTACAGCCAGCCCTCGGGCTCGATGCGCACCAGCGG